>JAYVBW010000683.1:0-4630 GCA_043750255.1 Pirellula sp. | reverse complement strand
GCCGAGCCCACTGAGAAACTAGAGTTGCTCGTTCAACTAAGAAGTGTGAATCCAATTTTTGGGTTATTCATGATCGATTTGTTGCAACATGCGGACGAGACGGAACGTATTCAGGCCCTTGAAAGTGTCTTGGAATTACCGGCCAACATATCGAAACTGGTTGCTTGTCCTCCACCGGATATCATGCCCTTTGGACCGCTCGCGACCAATGTACTGCATCCTCGGATTTTGGAGCTGGGTCTGGCCGGATCGTCGGAGATCATGGGGCAATGGGAGAAAAAGGAAGAGCCTGACTTAGAAAAACTGGCGTCAGAAACGGGTGGAACGTCGCGCACTTGGAACGACAAGTGGGAACCGCCGCCGCCGCCGGCACTCTCTTTAGCGGAAAAAATGCGACGCTTGTTCAATTATGAATTTCCGCGTGTTCATGACTTGTACACACGCGGAGTATGGGTGGTAGGTGAACTGCTCGAATTCAATTGCGAGTTCAATAAATACATATTGGCAAAGGGATTCCAAAAACAGGAGGGACTTTTGTTTCGGCACGTCCTTCGGTTCATCTTGCTGGCCGAAGAGATTAGTCAAATTGCACCGGAAAGCACGACGGCGGAAACATGGGAGAATCCGCTCGATGCCCTTATCCAACGACTCACGGAATGTTGCCGCCAAGTGGACTGCGAGAGCACGGACAAGATTCTTCAGGAGGACCGAGAAGCGACGGCCCTGTTGCGTTCGGCTGCCAAAAAATAGTCTGCGTTCGCCAACATGCTAGCGGCTTGGCGATCGATCGCGAGCGTAACACGAGGGTGTAGCTGCAGCGCGCTAGCAGGAACGGACGCAGTAATTGGCCCTTCGACAGAATCGCGAATCGCTTTGGCTTTGCTGGCACCTGTTGCGAGCAACAAAATCGATTGGCATTCGAGGATGGTCGCAATTCCCATGGTGAGGGCGGTTTGAGGTACCTCGTCTATGCTGCCGAAGTAACGGGCGTTGTCCTGCAATGTCCGTTGGGTTAAAGTTTTGACACGGGTACGCGAGCCGAGCGATGAACCGATTTCGTTGAAGCCGATGTGGGCATCGGCACCGATTCCGAGAATTTGTAAATCGATACCGCCAGCTTGTTCGATTTTGTGTTCGAAACTCGCGGCACTCTCCACTAGGTCCACGCCGCAGGTCTCGGGTACATGTGTCAGTGACAAATCGATATCGATATGGTTGAACAGATTTTCTCGCATGTAGTAGTGATAGCTGTTTGGGCTTTCTGGTACTAGGCCCACGTATTCATCCAAATTGAACGTCTCGACTTTGGCAAACGACATTTCGCCACGTGAGTATCGAGCAATCAGTTCACGATAGAGTCCGAGCGGTGTGCCACCGGTTGCAAGTCCGAGCACGTAACCGTTCGGATCGTTCTTGCGACTATTGAGCAGCGTGCAAACTTCGTCCGCTGCAAATTGCGTTACGGCTTCGGGTGAATCTAAAATGACAACTCGCAACGTTTACATCCTTTCGGGTTAAAGCTCAATGTGGCCGATCGCTCCGCGATCGGAATTGATTTAGGCAAACGATCGCGGAGCGATCGGCCACAAACGTCGCTCTACTTGTTCTTCAGCCCGTCGAGCATCTTAACAAACCCTTCTCGCATACCGGTCACGATATCATTCGGGCCAGTTGCTTTGATAAAGATTAGAGCACCGTCTTTAAGTTCAAGGATCGCACCGAGCATTTTATAATTCTCTTGTTTTTTGGTAGCTGCGCCTGGCCCTCCCGGTCCCATGGATTCTTTAAAGGTGCCGGTGATTTCAACGATGTGGACTTTGGTTTGATCGACTTCCTTCTTTTCCACTTTGGCATCTTCTTTTTTTACGCCGTCAAACTGACCGATCCAGCGATCAATATTTCCTTGGACGCCACCGCTGGCCTGCATAATTGTGATGCGTGCGAAATTTTCGCCTTCTCCCGCCACTCGAAATTCATTGTCAATCATTTGGCTTTTTGGCGGTACCGCTTTCCATTTTTCTGGCTTAGCCATGACAACCTTCCCTTTGGCCAACTCCAACATTTCAACCTTGACAGGCGCATCCTTTTTTTCGGTTTTTTCCTGGCCATCGGCAGGTTGGACGAGAATGCAAAGAAAAGCGAGCGCCAGTAAATTTTGCCAATTCATCGATAGTTCTCCGGTTAGTGGTTTTTTGCAATTGTGTGGACTGAACAAGAAATCGAACGTCTATTAGCGTTTTCGAAGACGAAAACCGACGAGGCAGACGTTTCTGACGCGTTCAGCTTAGTTACACTATACGATTGAAACGGATTTGACCAGTATCGCACAATCACTTCAGGGAACGTATTTCGAGTTCATCATGCCCACCGATTACCGTTCACAAACGATCGACGCCGCACTGCTCGACGATTTGTCAAATCTAGTGCGGTTGGCGATTCGAGAAGACCTTGATCGAACCGCAGATATAACGACCTTGGCGATCGTACCACAGGGACTACAGGGTTCCGCAGTCATTTTACCGCGAGTGCCAGGTGTGGCGGCTGGCGTCGACTTGATCGAAGCGATGCTGCAAGAGTTCGATACCCAGATTGCTTGGACTCAGCACGTGGGGGACGGAGAACGATTCGAACCCAAGCAACCGATTGCCACGCTATCGGGCGAAACGCGAGATTTGCTGACCTGCGAACGAACCATTCTCAACTTTTTGGGCCGGCTTTGCGGCATAGCCACGCTGACTAGCCGATACGCTGCCAAACTTGAGGGGACCAATGCACGTGTATACGACACTCGCAAAACAACGCCGGGCTGGCGACGGCTTGAAAAGTATGCAGTTCGGTGTGGTGGTGGTCGCAACCATCGCTCCGGATTGTTTGATGGAATATTGATCAAGGACAATCATCTCGCTTGCCGAACATCGAAGGACGGGAAATTGCTTGACCCAGGAACTGCAGTTCAGTTAGCCAAGAGTTTCGTTGCGAGCGGTGCATATCGATTTGAGCATTCACCTATGATCGAGATTGAAGTGGATCGAATTAGCCAATTGGAGTCGGCACTGCATGCGTTTCCTGACATTGTCTTGCTCGACAACATGAGTTGCGATTTGCTTAAAGAATGCGTATCTTTGCGTGATCGCATCGCACCCTCGGTCGAACTAGAAGCGTCCGGTGGAGTTAATTTGGGGACTATTGGAAGTATTGCACTAACGGGTGTCGATCGAATCAGTGTGGGAGCCCTCACGCATTCGGCAATCAATTTAGATCTTGGGCTCGATTGGATATTGAACAATGAGTAAGCACAACTTTGAAGCCAAGAAATTTCGAGTCAAGGAGGGGGATTTAATCAAACTCAGCAAGATCTCGACGAAGGCAGGTAAGGAATTGTCTAAGAAAGCTGACGGGATCGAAGTTCTGAAGGACGATAACGCGTCGCTTCAAGAAGCTCAAAATCGATTGTTCGCGAGCGGTCAGCGTTCCTTGCTGATCATCTTACAAGGTATGGACGCATCCGGCAAAGACGGCACGGTGAGGCATGTTATTAGCGGCGTCAATCCGCAAGGTTGCCGCATCTACAGTTTCCGTGCACCGAATACCGAAGAGGTGCAACATCATTTTCTTTGGCGGCCTATGCGATTCTTGCCTGCTCATGGCATGATTTCGATTTTCAATCGTTCGTATTACGAGGAGGTGATGGTGGTTCGAGTGCATCCCGAGTTCCTGGGACCGCAAAATCTGCCACCCTTCAAAAAGCCGACGGATTTGTGGAAACAACGCTACGAAGAAATTCGCGTCTTTGAACAAACTCTGGTCAACAGCGGAACGAGCGTGCTCAAGTTTTATCTGCACGTTTCAAGAGAGGAGCAAAAGGCTCGCTTAATGGAACGACTCACGCAACCACATAAACGATGGAAATTTAACGAAAGAGATCTTGAGGAACGCAAGCTTTGGGAAAAGTACGCGGAAGCGACCGAAGACGCCTTGTCCGCCACGAGTACCAAGTCGACTCCGTGGTACATCATTCCAGCGGACGACAAATGGTACGCACGAGCGGCTATTGCCGACATCCTTGCTGGTCATCTGGATTCTCTCGCTTTGGCGTATCCAAAAGTTGCTCCAGGCGATGAGGAAAAGTTTGCAACCTTGGCGAAACTGCTTCAGGAGCAGGCTTGATTTGCCTATTAATTACTGAGTGCATGATCGAGCAGGTTGCGAGTCATACGTTGGACTCGATCGTCTGGACCATGCGGGCGCGACCAATGGGACCACGGGAGCATATGCCCTGGCGGACTCGAAAGCCCTTGGCACCAAAAGATGGTCGAAGCGTTAAATACGAAATTGTCTTTGGGACCTGGGTAAATCGTTGCGGTCCATTGCTGCGGATTCACGCCACCTTGTAATGCAGTCCCAGACGCGACCACTTCAAGGCCGGGAATTTCGGGTGGGTCGCCATGGTATTCCCATCCTACCAGTCCAGGGATGCTGTCCCCTTTGTTCATCCCGGTACCGTCAAACATCCAATGATCCGGCAAGGAGATTGTCCAGTCACCACCGCCGTTGACGGGATCCACGTTGCGCGAGCCCATGAGAAATCCTTCATCAGGTCCTCGATGTGGAAAAGGCCCATTGTCACGCT
>JAYVBW010000682.1:0-2091 GCA_043750255.1 Pirellula sp. | reverse complement strand
TGAAACTTCAAATCGAAGATCCGGAAACGTCGCAGGCCATCACCAAAGAATACTCCTGGTCTTTGAAGTCTCTCCGCGACAATCCCGACCTACAAGAACTTGGATTCAATGACTGCAGAATCTCGATCGATCGAGTTCCAGGTGATCGATTGCGGGTCGTCACCGCTCGAAGCCATCTCGTTTACAACTCAGACGAACCCCTGAATATTCAAATCCAACCGTATGGCTTACCATGGTTCTCGACCGCCTGTAGTTTCGAGTGCACGATTGTTCGTGTTGACGATGAGCACCAAGTTTTCCGAAAATCGCAAACGCTGTTGTTGGATAGTCACGGCAACTGCGAGGCATACGATGTGCTCACAGCAACGCCGAAGGAGGAGGGGGTTTATGAACTTCGGTTCAAGTTGGAACCCAAACGCATGTTGCCAGGCATTATTCTTCGGCATACAAGCATTGATCGTAATGTCCAATTTGTAGTCTACAACAACATGCCTGCCGGACGTGTTGCAATCGCTCCCTCTCAGCGTGCGGAAGATGTAGCATCACGATGGAAGCCGTTACTTACAATTCCACCTAAGTCATTCGAAAGGCAGTCGCTTACAAACCTACTGGCAGGTAAAATAGAAACATCGAGACGCTTTCCGTACTTCGAGATTGCTAAGTCGTTTTCCATTATCCCTAAAGAATCGCCTTTCGATCCCAATTTCGATCTAAACGATTCGGCCCTGTCAATTGTGCCAGGAGCGATCGCGAATGCTTCCATTGCTAGTTTGGTGCCAGGCGAATTGCATCGACTATCGATACGGTCCTCGGACAACAACGCATCGTACCGAGTATCAATTGCGTCGACCGGTTCTCGGGAGCACAAATCACGTGAAGAGCAAATGGTAAACGAAATTTTCGATGTCTCGCCGACTCGAGCCATCGACCGCGCAATCCATCCTTCCATTGCCAAAGGCGAAGAGAAACTGGAAGTACTATTCTGGCCGAATTCGCGTAACGCAAAGCTTGAAGTCACCAATCTCAGTGCAACCGATGCTTTGAGTATTACAGAAACACTTGTCGACGTCTGGAATGAGACTTCGGAATCGCCCAGTGCAAACCAGAATCTTGCCAATCAACACGGCAGTATCCTCGAACTTCACTCCGCGAACTTGCGAAGTGCACTGGGTTCACATTCTAGTGGATACTCCGAGTCTAAGTCGCCTGCTTATGACGATTGGCGACTCTTCCTGCGCTTTGCAAAGCAGATTGGGAACTATTGTAATGCAAACGGTTTCGACTCACTTGCAATGACCGTTCATACGGAAGGTGGCACACTCTTTCCCTCTTCGAAGTTAAGTTCCAACGCACGATTTGATACCGGTACTTTTAGTAGTGATGGCCGGGACCCATTGCGCAAGGATATCGTTGAACTGATGTACCGAGCCATGTCCCGATATCGAGTTGAATTTGTTCCAATGCTGGAATTGGGCAGTCCGATCAAGGAGATTGAAGAATCGCTTTTGAAAGTGGACACCCGGGATATATTACAGCTTCGCGATAGTGCACGCAGTAGTTCTCCTCCAATCAGCCATCTCTACAATCCCCTCTCCGCGAGTGTCCAACAGGCCATCGCAGTTGCGTTAGTTGAGTTCGAAACTCGGTACAACTCTCATCCTAACTATCGAGGATTCGCATTGCGAGCGACCAACGCGTCCCATCTCGAGGTATCTGTCCCAATCGACCAGACGAACACATCCATTCTAGATCGATTTGCAGGTTCGATGGGTGGCAATTTGCCCAAGGACGTAACGCAAAGGGAGCAGTTTATTGTTCAACGACTCCAAGCTGTCTATTCTCAATGGATGAGGGAATCGATTGCCGGTTTTCTTAGCAAACTCAGAGCAAAGCCGAGGTGGATCTCAGTCGAAATGGGACAAGCTCCTGTTTTATCTAGCATGCCCCCAACGTTCATTTCGCCGCTTCCAGTCGGACTGTATGGAAATGAACTTTTTCAAACACAAGCCGCAATTACTGGCCAATGGAATTTGAATTCTCCGAGTCCTATTCACGTCGCCATGGATTCGCCAGTCAACCGTTTCGACAGTT
>JAYVBW010000681.1:0-7192 GCA_043750255.1 Pirellula sp. | reverse complement strand
TGGCAAACTTCCAACTTGCCGGATTCGAATCCGATTTCGTTTTCTATGCTTCGAGTCGAAGGAATTCAACGACACGTTGGTAGTGTTGATTTGGCTGTGCCCCGAAACGTGTCTTTCCAGTGGGAGCCACAAGCTGGAATTCAGTTCGTCAAGCAATCGCAGTCAAGTGATGGTAGCGATACACTCAACTACAACTTCCGATTCAATCAACAAACCGAGCCATTGATCGTTCAATGGAACATGGGTAATCGAGCTTCTGATTTGAAGGCTTCCTATCATATTGTTTACGATTCGTCGGTTTTACGTCTCAGCGGTACGATTGATATTCTGGGCGATGTGCGGCTGCTTCCTTTTTTGCAGTTAGATGTTCGAGGCTGGACAGTTGATCGAGTTCAGTTGCAACCGTCCGGCCGCGACTTAGATCTCATAGCAGTTCGAAGCCGATCGACACTCGATGCTGATGGGATCCAACAAAATACGACATCTATTCCGCTGAGCCTTGGCGAACTGTTGGATGCATTGCAGTCCAAGAATGGAAACTCGGTCGGAAACCGAGCTCAGGGCGACGGGACGCCAATGCCGACGGACAGCATTTCACCGACGCCATTATTGAGCTCAAGGGAAGAAAATATCCGTCAGCCGACAAGGAGTATTTCGTTTGCATTATCTCATTCGAGTGGGCTAGTAGAGAACTCGGAGAACACGAAACGCGAATTGGGTTTCTCTTTGCCGATGCTCTCCTGGTTGGATCCCGAATCGCAACAGAGGCTATCGGTATGCGTTGGTGGCGAGATGACGATTCAATCGACTACTTCGAAATTGGGAGACGGAGAACGTCCATCGGAAACATTCAAGCGAGTTCCGGAGGCACTCTGGAATCAAAGCGAGCAGAAAGCAGGGCAGGGGTCCACATTGTCAACAAGTCTATCACTTAGTCGACTTTCCATTTTGAAGTATCGAGTTGCTACTTCGACGTCTTGGGTCGATTGGAATGGAATTTCGGAAAAAATTGGAACGGTCATTCACGCGAGTGCGAGAACCAGAATAGCCTTGACTGAGGATGGGCTCGATATTTCCCAAACTTGGCAATTGGTTTGCGAAGGTAGGATTGCGAAATCATTACGAATCGCAGTGCCCAAAGAATGGTTAACTCCATTGAATGCTCCCGAAGTTCAAAGTAACTCCATCGAATGGAGCATCGACAATGTCCCCGTTTCCGCCAACTTAATTCAGGGCTCGCTTGCGGGACAGGTTCCACCCTTCGTTTCCCCTTTATTCGAACAACAATATGGTTGGGTGCAGCTTATCATTCCGGACACACAGACTGCTCCTGAATCAATTCACGAACGGAAGCTGACGATTCGCAAGCGGTTGAACTATCGAGAAAAGTTACTGAATTCGCCGTGCACATTCGATTGGCCATTGCCCTGGATTGCAGCCGACCGACCTGATGATTCCATTTCCATGGAAGCGTTTGTCGGAGATATTGTGCATGATGACGGTATCCGTTGTGTTGTACAGTCGCCGCTAGGTGGGATCGAGGAAGTCGTTCCCTTGAGTGAAAGCCGCTCGTCGTTAATTCCGTTTGATCGAACGCAGTTGGAACCTCGATTGGTCGGAGGGTTGAGTTTGCAGTCCAATGCAAAAGAATTGGGTTGTGATGTCGAGTCCGTTTGGCTACAGACGATTGTAAATGCAGTTGAGCAACGAGATCGGTTTGTCGTTCGATTTAAAACGCGAGACAATTCGGTTTCGTTGAGCTTGCCGGCCAGCCGAACTGCTAACAGTGAGTTTATCGTTAATGGCCGAAAAGCCTTACCGAATCGCAATCCCTCGGACGTCAATCGCGTCGATATTCAGTTGGATACTACGGGCTTGAACTCAATTGCCGCAGCCGAAAAAACCTACGTTTTGGAAGTTTTTCTTTGGAGGTCGAACAAATCCCAATGGCTTAAATCACTCCAAGCAGAACTGCCATCCATCGTCAATTGTAGAACGCGTGCTCCTATGGTCTGGCAAATTGTCGTGCCAACGACGGTGCATATGATTGGCAATACGTCCACTTTATTGCCGGGGTACCGTTGGGCATGGCTTGATCTGTGGTTTGGAAGAAAAAGTGACTGGACTCAAGAAACCATTGGAAACCAATTCGGTGCGACATCACAGCCTTTTGTTAGTCAACAAACCAATGAATTCGTTTTCTTTTCGCTTGACCATACGGTAGAAATGAAAGTCTGGACGGCACCTCGCCATTTGCTTTGGGCACCAGTCGCTATGTTCGTGCTCATTGGATCGTACTTTGTCATGGAATTTAGGTGGATTAGAAAGCCATGGATCGGTATTCTTCTATTGCTATCCAGTTTGGCTTTTTCCCAATGGGCTTGGGAACTTTCGATTGCGCTCGTCCAGTGTTTTGTTGCTGCAATTGGAATTGCATTTATGTACTCAACACTGAAATGGATGGTTGATCGCCGTGCGCGGCGTCGAAGTGTGTTTGCATTGAGACCTTCTTCGCCATTGATTCCATCAGTGGTTCGATCTCCCGTTCTTTCAGGCTCAGGCGTATTGTCCAAAACGGCGACTGCCGCATCCCCCGCAAATATTGCATCGCTAGCATTACCCCCTTCGACGACGATTTCTGCCGAAGCAGAGGGTGTCCAGTAATGGAGCGCAATCGATTTAGATTCAGCGTATTTCTGGTTAGCGCTTGGGTCGTCTGCTTGTTTCTGGCGATCGTATCCATCGGCTTTGGTCAGCATGCGGATCCTCCATCGAGCGGCATTCCGTATAGAAGGGTTTTTGTTCCCAGTAACGATCTCGGTTCGATTGGGCTCGATGACTTTAGTCCCATTGATGTAAAGCACTTGGAAGAGCTCATGCAAAAGTATTCCAAGCTCCGTCCATCCGAAGCGGCCAGCACGAACGTTTTAGATATCGAGGGCAGAATGCGGTTGCAGTCGACATACTATATCGCGAAACTAGTAGGTGCAGATCTGCTTTCCGAACGATCTCGATTGACTTTGGCAGGCTCCACGTATCCTAGCGAGCGAGTCACGCTGCGACCTTGGTCACTCGCTGTCCATACACCCAGTATTGTCGATCCAAGATCGGAATTACAATCTTCGCCGAATTTGATTTTCGATGACCAGGGTTCACCGCAGATAGCGATAATGACTTCTGAGCTTACTGGGAGCGGAGGCGCAATGGCCAGATCGGGTGAATTTCATTATCCCTTTGGTTGGTCAGCCAGGGCTGAGTCAACCAGTACTCCGAACCTCCTCAAATTTTCATTTGAAATTCCAAAATGTGCCAATAGCTGCCTTGTTCTTGCGTTACCTCCCCAAGCGATTGTTCAAGACTGTTTAACAGTCGTAAGACGGGTGGATGAATGGGCAGAAATCGATCTGCGGCTGAAGGGATGGGACGATTTCGCAAAGGAAAATCTACGAGAACAAAGTCCATCTCGAAGCCCCGAGTCTCTGTGGTTGATTGAACTGGGTGGCAGTCAGTTCGTTTCCTTTTCTATAGCTCTTGGCGTTGGAGTTCGCCTGCAAGATGACACAAGTGGTTCGCAAGTCCATCGTTATCGGCAACTGATTCGATCCCAGAACCTAGAACATTCCATTGAGGGACAAGAAATACGTACAACCTGCGAGGCTGAAGTTAGTATCTCGCCGGAACAAGCATTGATGCGAATGAGTCTAGCACCAGGTTCAAGACTACGTCGACTTTCCGTCAACCAACAAGATGTTGATTGGAAAGTGGACAAAGGATGGATTCAATGGAGTATAGCGCCTGCATTGCAGGGGTCGTCTCCCTTGGGTCCCGCTAGCGTATTTGCAGAATTCATTTCGCCACTGCCAACAGGCGAAATAGAAAAATTAGATACTCCGGAAGTTTCGTTCGATCGGGGCTATGTCATGTCGGGAACCACCGTAGTTCATACCTCATCGCCATGGCGACTGACCAACGTCGAATGCGAAACGAGTCGTATCGCGGAGCCAACAGTAGACTCAAAGACGACCGGAGTGAATCGTATTGAGTTCTCATGGTACGCTAATCCGCCACGCTTTACCGTTGGACTTGAGCGTACCCCTATAACCAGGCACTGTGAAATACTGACACACTTGACGAACGACGAACAAAATACATTGGCATTCGTCCGAGCCAAGCTTTTTTTCGCGGAACAGGATTCGTCTCAGACTAAAATTTTTATCGCATCTGGCTGGAACGTTCAGTCTATCCAGTCTTTAGATCCAAGTGATGCTGTCACAGTTCAAGTTGAAATGGATTCCATCACGACTGCCAGTGAGTTACGATTGAGCTGGGAGCGTGTTCAAAAAAGTCGAGTTGGTGAAATCGAAATTCGATTGGTCCGAAACTCAGAGAAAACCTTAGGGCAGTTGAGAAAGGTTGAAAACAAATCCATTGTCCAATTGCCTAGTTGGAAACGGAGCGAGACCTTGGTGGTTGAGGACAGCGGCTTGTTCGAGTTGCAACTTCGCGATTCTCTCATAGATAACCTGGTGGCAAGCGAGTCGATGCCTAGCTGGCAAAAGTCATTCTTGCCAAGAATGAGCAAGTACCATGTTTTTCGTTTTGAATCGCCGGTATCGGATCACTCAATCAACTTTGACAAAGTCGAGTCGGACCTGGGAGAAACCACCATCCAACTCCCCGACTTGGTTTGGCTCGCGAAACCTAATCGCCACCAAGCCAAGTTAAAGATAGAGATTGATCGTATCTCAGGTACAGCCCTTCGAGCAAAGCACGAGATTCAGCTTACTTTGGGTTCGAATCGGAACGAGTCCGTATCCATTGAGCTTCCATCGGACAATATCCTTTGGCGTTTGAAAGAAGGTAAGAAATGGATTCCGCTGAGTCCTGTAGATTCCAGGTCCGCTTTAAGTAATTCGGGATCAGCGGTGTGGCAATTTGACCTTCGTCAGATGGGGACAGAATGCACATTGCTAGCGGTCGTTGATTCGGAGATCAACGCGGATCATGAAGCTGTATTTGCAGTCCCGAAGTTGCTTAACGCCAATTTGGTGATGCGAGAAGCGAGAAGTATTTCCACGGAGGTTTCGATCCGTTGTAGCGATGAATCGTCCCTTTGGAACATTGATGAAGCTGGAAATAAATTTCTGAACTTCACAGCCGCTACAACGAGTCCTGTTCTGACCGCAAAGGTGTCCGACAAGTCACCTTTGAAAAAATGGTTCATAATGAGAAATGAACACCATGTAGCTGTAGATGCGTTTGGTTGTCAAAATGCATCGATTCTGTTTCGGTCGAGTTCACCGCCCCACAATACCTTTGCGATTGAAATCGACTACGGTTGGGAACCTGTATCCGTTAGTTTGCTAGGATCTTCGATCAGTCAAGATGTTCCCTTTCGAATGGACGGCAGACTGTTAGTTATTTCGCCCGAGCAACGCGAAAATGGCGGAGAGATCGAGATGCACATCAATTTGACAGGCCCTCGACTGCTGAAAAAGTTTAGCTTGGGAACCATGGGAGAAAACTTCCTTTTTAAATGGCCTGACTTTTTGGCGGATACGAATTGTCTAAGTCATCGACGCTATTTGTGGCTGCCTATCAATATGCAGGTTGCCGAATTGGACAATCCATCACAGGTGCATCAGCAGGACAGTTGGCCTATATGGCGTTGGAGTCGACAGGTCGTTGCATCGTTGTTCGGGTACTCAAGTTTTCAAGCACCCACGCAATCAATCGTTAGCTCCCAATCTACATGCGATCTAGTGCCTCAGTGGGCTGCCTCAGATTGGCGGATTGTGCTGGGAACAGTAAACGTCGAACAGGCGCACTCGTCCGTAGGAACAAGCAATGTTCGAACTGGTTTTCGGGTAGTGAGAGTTGACTCCAATCGTTCGTACTTGGCATTGTTTTTTGCGTTGGTCGCATTGATCACGCCTCGATTGCTTATGTTTCGGTTTCATGCTGCGGCGTTGTGTGCGGCATTCCTAATTGTGTGTGCCCATACAGCTCCGATAGGCATTGCTCGATTTGCCTATACGGGCTTGACTGGTATGAGTATAGGTTTCATCGCCTTTATGATTTACCGTCTATTGTCAAGACCTGTGAACGCGGACGGGAGTGTTTCACAACGTAATTCGGCGAGATGGTCTTCATGGAATGATCGCGTGGGTGAAAACGAATCCGAATCGAATCGTTCGAACGGAATGCGTGTTGCGACCGTGCGGACTGCTGCTGCCAACTTGGGATCGCTAGGACTATATTTGGCAATCGGCTGGGGAGTTGCGAGTGAGTATTCCCCACTCGCGCCCCGCGCAATGGGCCAAGAAAAGACCGACGGAGGCCGGACAACGGTCTATCAGATTGTTATCCCCATGGACGATGCAGGAAGCATGGCGGGAACGACTGCCTATATTCCAATCGAGATGTTGGACACTCTGAATGGAAAGTCTGACCGAATCCGATTTGCCGAGCGTGGCACGCACCCTTTCTCTGCGAAGTATACCTTGCGGGTAGGGACTCGAGGACGTGTTTTCAATTCGGCAGACCAAATTACGATGGCATACGATTTCTTGGTTGGCGACGATTTAGCCCCTGTTCGCTTCCCCATCAACGGCTCGCAGTTGCAACTGCCAAGATTCAGTGTAGATGGAATCGAACTGAATCTTGGTAACAGGTTGCGAAGTCGGGGTTTTGAATGGATTTGGACTCCTGACAAGCCTGGCAGGCATTCGATCCAAATGATTTCACAACCTGTATTGAAGTCCAACGATACGGATCGCAACCGAGAGTCTTTCATTCAGCAACTGGACGTCGCGATTCTCCCCATTGCAAACGCGACAATTGAAGTTGAAACCGATGCGCAAAACAGTATCGAAATAGTCTCGCGTGGGCGGGTTACGAACCCAGTGGCTGGCCGCTTTGTTGCCATGCTCGGAGCCGTAGATCGATTGCAGTTCAGTGTAATGGCCCCAATCATAAAGTCGGGTGGTGCATTTCCCACGCCGACGACGAATATTGCGGAGAGTGGTAACGCTCCTATAATGCACACGGAGATATTTATTCAAAACGATATTTTGCAGGCCAAGACAATTGTCGATTTCCCCAAAGGAACGGCCATTGCTCGTGAAATCGAAATCGAAGCCGATCTGCAGTGGTTACCGGTAGGTACACATTGGGGGGATGCCGAATGGAG
>JAYVBW010000680.1:0-5405 GCA_043750255.1 Pirellula sp. | reverse complement strand
GGTTTTGCCAGGAACAAGTGTCGCAACGCATCCGCATCGGGCGGAAAGATTTCGATAGCGTCGAAGCCCATTTGATGAGCTTGGGAAATTGCATTCTTTGCATCGCCCCAAAAAACGAACGGTCCGCCTCGTGCTTCGTCGACAAGAGACAGCGTAATTGCAGACTTCATCAAAACAATACTTTCGAAGAATGGGGAGCGGAATATTGCCAAAGGAACAGTGAAAGGGACAGTGGACATTTACCATAAGCGGATGTTTCTGTAGCTTATGGCTAAATAGAATAACCTCGAGGAGACTTTTTTGGCTTACTTATGGATGCTGGTTGGGTCAATTTTCTTCGCAATTATGGCTTTGCTGGCCGAATCGCTAAAAGAACAGTTTAGTTACCCGTGGATCACCATGGTACGGTCAGGTGTGGCCACCGTGCTTGCAATCACTTTATCGCTTGCCGCTGGCGCTAGACTCGTCTTCCTAAAGCCGGTCACACTTTGGATACGATCTTTATCTGGCTGGGCCAGCATGATTTGCGGTTTCTATGCGATAACTCATTACGACGTGGAAATCGTTTTGGCATTAACCAACATGTACCCGCTCTGGGTCGCAATCTTGTCCTGGCCCTTGTTGGGTATTCTTCCATCGAAAAAAACATGGATCGCATTGGTGATCAGTTGCCTTGGGATGTGGATCGTGTATGCGAGCAGCATTGTCGCAATAACATCCCCAAGCAACTTCTCCACTCCTAAAACTGCAATTCCGATGGCCATTCTGGCTGGCATGTTGAGCGGAGTGGCATTGATAAACTTACATCGGGTCAGGCACATTGACACGCGAGCTATTGTGGCCCATTTTTCGGGCGTTGCGACCGCGTGCAGTCTCGTTGTGTGGTTGCTCGTGCCCGTATCACCGCCGACACGACCCATCGATTTCGTCAGCGTGATGCGATTAATAGGAATCGGACTGGCAGCTACGGTCGGCCAACTTTGTTTGACGAAGGCGTTTTCGACAGGCTCGCCCGCTCGGGTCAGTGTCGTCGGGCTATCGCAAGTCGTCGTGGCGGCATTAGCAAAATGGTTTATGGAACAACGCATCCCGACCATTGGCAGTATCATTGGAATGACGCTGGTCGTTGCCTCGACCATTTGGGTGATCTTGTCACAACCAAGCAAGCAGGAAGCCGAAGAACTAACTCAAGGAGCTAGCTAATGGTGTCTGCTTTGCGATTTCGTGAACCGGTGGGCGCTAGCCCCAGACCTGAATTCGTTGGCAAAATCGCGTAATACACAGCCTCCATTTGAAGTGCGGAAACTAGCCGCCCGTTTCTTTGTCGAGCCAGATTCGAAGCTCGATGGCATCCAATTGATCTTTCGGACGACCGCTTGCCGTTTTGTTTCGGCGTAGCCCCCAATCATCACAAACCGTACGTTGGCGGAAATCATCAACGCGATAAACTCTTTGAAATCCGGGGGAAGCTGCATAGTAGGGTGCCATAATTTGCATGAAGGCGTCGAACCTGTCGTGGTACGTCAAGACGCTATCGTCTTCACGCGCAGCGTACTCGGCATCCGGATGAGACTCGAAAATGCGTAAGATTCTTTCCATGCTCGACTGCTTGCTGGTCAATCAAATGGGTGAGCGTCTCGTGAACCAAAAGGTCATTGTACCGTTTTGAAAAAAATGCTTGACGTCAGGACTGCGAATTGCTCAACTACATTGGATTATTCACTCTTGCTTGGAACATAATCCTTTGTTTCCTTGTTTCGCTTATCCATAAAGAAGGGACGTTCACGCAAATTGTCTAAGAACGGGCCGAACGACTTTGGCATCTTGATGTTTTTCCTCATGCGAGCAATTTCCTTTTCGGCAAGATCGTTATTCTCTTTGGCTTTGTCCGGTTTACCTAAATATTCTTGAAGCTCGGACAATCGCTTCAGTGACTGGATCAAGCCGACGCTGTAGATAGCTACGTCGAAATTCCGACTCGCAAGCTCCCTCTGAATCGCAATTGCCTCATTCAACAATTCCTCGCCACGCGTGTTGCGGCCGGCCATCATGCTGAGTTTCACCAACGTCGAAGCCTTGAGAGCTCGGTATTCGGGAACTTGCGGATTCTCTTTCGATATTTCGTCGCAGATCGCAAGCGCTCGTGTACACCGCTGTTGGTCGACTGCACGCATTGCAATATTCCTGCTCAAAGTGTCCGCTAATTCGTACTTGAACGCGGCGGAATCTGAATGCGTTTTGCACAACGCTTCAAAGAGCTCAATGGACCGTCGCAATGCGTCATCCGCTCGTTGCATGTCCTTCATCATGCGAGCGATACGTGACTCATCCCTCAGCGATCGCCCCAGTACTACTTGATACGAAACGTTGTCGGGCGATTCAGTTGAGAGCTCCTTGAGCAATGCAAGCGCCTCGGCATTGAACCCGGCCTCGCGTTTGACTCTTGCAGCTTGCTCCGGAGGCATCGGTTCACCTTGTGGCAATAATCTCCCGTACGGTGGACGGATCGGCCTCGGTCGTGAATCCCCACCGAATCGCGTTCCCAGTTTTCCAATGCTATTGAGCAGTTTGGCCAATGCGAACCGCCCCTCCGGAGATTTCTTGACCTCGGTCGATTGGTCGATCAGTATGCGTGCTTCGTTGTACTCAAGCTCCGACTTAGGAATCTGCCCTCGTTTCGCAAATAGTGTCAGGCGCTCGCTGTGAATCGCAATGATGGGCAATACAACTTCCGCATGATCCGGTTTCTGTTTGAGGATTGATCGAAACGCATCCATTGCTTTTTGATAGGAAAGATCCGCCTGATCCAGTTGACCGAGTTTATGTTGGATGTCCGCAACGCGTTGTCGTCCTATAGCCGCTTCCATGCGAAGGTCTTTCGAGTTCTCTTCTGAGAATTGATCGAAAAACTCAAGCAACGACTCAAGTAAGGCCACGTCTGCTTGGCTCAGAGTCGCACCTGAAAACTCTCCTAAATCGTCCTCTTCCAGGTAGCTACTAATGGCAATCGTACTGCCTCTCGAGGCAATGTTATGCGTGATTTGATCGAAGGCTTTCATCGCAAGACTAAGGTTCTTTTCGGCTCTCGCTTGCTCTTGTTCGACCAGATTTAACGCACCGGTCTTTTCCGCGAGGTTCGTCTCGGCCCTCTCGAACTGCTTGCCAATTTCGCGAATGGATAGTTGTTGCTGTCGATTCCAAACGCCGAGCAAGCTTGCAATCAAAACCAATAATCCAAGGGTCGCCGCCCCGAGCGTCGCGATCGCAGGATTGCGTCTTGCCCAACGCATCAATATTGCAGTGCGTGTCGATCGTTTTGCTAGGATTGGCCGATCCTCGAGAAATCGATGAAGGTCTTCTTCGAATTCGCGGGCATGTTGGTAACGATCCTCCGGCATGTAAGCGCAGGCTTTGAGCGTAATCGTCTGCAAGTCAGGTGGGATGTTTGGCTGAATCGAACGAGGGTTGCGAATGATTGAGTTGCGTTCCGGATCAAGCAATCGTGACTTCGGGGACTCGATCGCGGGCTTCAGAGTTAACAACTCGAATAGTGTTAGGCCCAAACTGTAGATATCTACACGGGAATCCCCGGTGCCAGCAATCTGCTCAGGAGCCATATACCGAAGCGTGCCCAGGATTTCTCCGGTTTGCGTCTCCGCGTCAAGGTCCGTACGACGGGCCAAACCGAAATCGGTGATCCAGACGGTTCCTTCGCGATCGAGCAGTAAATTGGCTGGTTTGATATCGCGGTGCAACACTCGCTGGTGATGTGCGTAGTGAAGTGCGTTGGCCGCGTTTGCGATCGTCCTGGCCACGTTGCGAAAGTACTCACGCGTTAGTTTCTGCTGATTCAAATCTTGCGGAGAATTTGCATTCGATGCAGATTGCTCGATCTCGGTTTGCGAAACAATGGTAGTTGCATCTGGCACTGCTTCTACCATCCCGGCCGTCTCGGCTTCACGCTGCCGTGTCTGCAGTTGCGAAGCAGCAGTGTTAGCAGCACTCGTTGACGATGCAGCGACAGTAAATGGCGACACTGTCTCTGTCGTCGATTTGTTCAGCATCCAGCGGGCGGCTTCACCACTGTGTGTCGATCTGGCTGCATCGTTCCGCAAGCATTCGATGACGTCATGCAACGTCACGCCATCGATCAACTGCATCGCATAATATTGCAAGCCGTGATCCTCGCCGATGCCATAGATTGGAACGATATTGGTGTGATGCAAACTGGCGGCAGCTTCCGCTTCGCGACGAAACCGTGCGTTGTGTTTGCTGTTGCCAGAGATCAAACTACTGATAACCTTCAAAGCGACGTGTCGATTCAAAGAGCGTTGGATAGCTTCGTAGACGACGCCCATCCCACCGCGGCCAATCTCTCGCACGATTTCATAGTCACCAAGAGCATCCGGCTGTCCGGCTGCGACCGCCTTCTTAGAATTGGAATCATCGGCTCTTCGCTGTTGAGAGTCATTGATCGAAACACGTTCGACCAAAGCAATCGAGGGCAGTACGGATCGAATCAGGTCAGCGTGTTCTGGAAAGCGGAGAACGTATTCGTCAATGGTCGGCTTCTCGCCCGCTCGCAAGCGTTCCGAGTATTCCTCCGCGAGGACTTCGACGGGGTGCCGATCATCGGTTTGCTGGTTACTGCTCATGGCAACGGTCGTCTGGAGGGGATAAGGTTGAGGATTTCGGAAAGCTTTGCGGCTGCACGCACATAGCGATTGCTCGCCGCCGTTGGAGAAATGTCCAGCACTTCGGCGACCTGCTGATTATTTAAGTGTTCAAAATGGCGCATAGCAATCACTTCGCGGTCGGTTTCGTTCATCGATTCTAGGGCGGATTGGAGTTGTTGGATTTCTTCTTCGCGAACTGCTGCTTGGCTTGGGGACGTAATGTCGTCCATCAAAAAACGAGCGATGGAGATGCTTGTGGTATGGCCGTACGGAGCAGAAGCCAAAGGCGTTTCTCGGTGGGCGTCCCGTTTTTCTCGCGTGTGATTGCGATGGATATCGATAAGCGTTTGAATGGTCTTTTGTCGGATCCACACAAAGAACGATACCGGTGATCCGTCGATGAATTCGTTGATGCGACGAGAGATTTCGAAATAAGCATCTTGAAGGACATCCGCCGGATCGACTCGGCTTCGAAGGAAAGGAGCGATTCGAAAAGAGATAATGCGTTCGAGCTTTTCTTGGTGAATGGCGAGCAGATCCGCCAAGGCTTTTTGGCCACCCTTGACCAAAATGGCTCGTTCTTCAGATGTCGAATGCTCGTGCGAATGGTCCATTTATCAAACCGATACTGGAAAAATTCAAAAATCAAGCGAATTAGCCGCTGAATTCAGGCCCGGGGCTAGCCCGGATTATTCATTAGCCGCAGGGCGCTAGCCCACGGTTGTCCTT
>JAYVBW010000679.1:0-1999 GCA_043750255.1 Pirellula sp. | reverse complement strand
GCGACGATCCCTTGCCCAAAGTAGTTTTGCCATATTCGATTCACTATGACTCTCGCGGTCCACGGATTCTCACGAGAGGCAATCCATCGAGCCAGAGTCAATCGTCGGCCTGTTGTGGTTGATTTGACCGGCTTGACCATTTTAGGTGCGTTTGGAAACAATACCGATGGAAAACCTGGTTCGACCGGAAATATCGGAGTTCGATGGTCGCCCCCCAAGAAGACAAAGATCGGTTGCAGCGAGTCCACTTTGTCATGCATTAGCAGTCCCTTCGTGAAGGATCGCTTGGACTTTTTAAACGAATCGATCTCGGACTCGACTCGCCTCACCTTCTCGCGTTCTTCCTCTGTCATCAACCCTTTGGCTTTTTCCGTATCGAAAGCTTTTTCCGAATCGCCTTTGACCGGTTGCCGACTTAAAGCTGCAATGACGATTGCTTCGATTGACTTTTCGTTTTTTTTGATCTCGGCGTCGTGCTTTTGATTGTGACTGCGAATGGCTTTTTGTTCATCGTGCAAGTCAATCGCTACCTCGTCCGCGTAGTGACTTGCCGCAAAGAACGAACGTAGCCGATAGTGGTCTGCGTGCGAAAGCGGGTCGGTCTTGTGATCATGGCATCGACAACATGCCATCGTCAAGCCGAGCATTGCTCCCGCCGTTGTCTCGGTCAAATCCGACATCAGTTCGGCTCGTGCTCGATCCTGTTCATTAAAAAGCCCTGCGGCATTATCTTGAGGACCAAGCCGCAGATAGCCCGTTGCGATGAGGCAATCTTGCTCCTCCGCATTGCGTGGCGCGCCATCTCGCAACTCATCGCCTGCGAGCTGCTGTTCCACAAAAGAATCGAACGGTAGATCTCGGTTCAGCGATCGAACGACATAGTCACGATACCGCCACGCGTCGGGTCTTAATTCGTCCCAGTCGAAGCCGTTGCTGTCGCTGTATCGCACAACGTCAAGCCACATGCGAGCCCAGTGCACGCCGAATGCCGGTCCATTTAAGTTCTGATCGACAAAACGTTCGTATTTATCAGGGAATTTATCGTTAACAAAATTTTGCATCTGTGCAAAATCGGGCGGCTTTCCCGTCAAATCCATCGATGCGCGACGTACGAGTACGCTGTTTGATGCGCGGGGAGCAGGCACCTGGCCCTCGCGTTCCCAGTTAGCGAGAACAAAAGCATCGATCGGATTACGGCACCACGAAGTGTCGCTGACTTTGGGGAACGCCGGACGCTGAATCGGCTTTAATGACCAAAGGTCCAGCCGCTTACCTTCGAAAAGGACCCGAATCGGGTTTTTGGGATCGGTCCATGCGTCGCCTAGCGGAAGAACTGTCGATTCTGAAGATTCAAGAGACGACGATTCCGTAAACCAATGTGCTCCGTCCTTGACCCAGGTTTTCAGAATGGCAATGTCAGTTTCACTTAAGCGCCGCTTGGGCGGCATAAGCAATCCTTCGTCTTCATGCTCAATGCGTTCCAAAAGCAACGATTGCATGGGAGCAGGTGATGCGTTTGCGATACTTGTTAGTACAGCCCCGTTGTCGCCACCCCTGAACAGGAACGCGCGAGCATCTAGTCGAAGACCAGCTTCTTGTTTGTCCGGGCCATGGCATGAGATGCACTCGCGACGCAAAAGCAAAACTGCTTTTCTACTCCGTTCGTTGGCGTCATCGGCTACGACAAATTGGTGACCAAACATGCATAACAAAAAACAAGGCATTAAAAAGCGGAGTTCAAATCGATTGGACATAAGATTGCCTAAACCAGTAAATCGAGAAGAGGTTTGGCCGTGCCCGAGACACCCGTAATGCGTTCATCCCGTCCGTTGACTTCGAATGATAAATCTTCAAACTGGAGTCCGAGCGCGGTCAAGATCGTTGCATGCAGATCTCGAAATTGAACAGGTCTGTCCGTAGCCATTAAACCAATATCATCTGTTGCACCGATACGCATTCCTGGTTTGATACCGCCACCCGCCATCCATATGGTAAAGCC
>JAYVBW010000678.1:0-2672 GCA_043750255.1 Pirellula sp. | reverse complement strand
AGCTTTCCATCGCCGGGTCATCTCCTAACTCAGCGAAGATCATCCATACAACGATTCGTAAGATGTTGTGTAATAGACTCTTAAAAGCTGGACGATCTCTACGGTGGTGTGGGGAGGGCGGTCAGAAATGGCCGCTCTTACCCGATTTCGTCAGTTTTTCGGATCGTTTGTCGTTAATTCGGACATCAATTTGTTAAGGCTGAGGGAAACGCTTGCGATCTTATCCGAGTCAATTTCCTCGACCTTTAAGAATGCCACTAAATCCTCCCAATTCCTGTGAAACAACTCTATTCGCGCAAAACGAAGCTGAAGGCCCGCACCGGCACTTACCAGGCCCTCGTGGATCCCGATCAAGTTTCCAGCAGAGTCGAAAACGCCTCCACCAGAGACTCCCGACAGCCCCTTGGCTACCTCTTCATTCTCGCCAGTGGAATACAGTTCAGCACCCACGCTTTCACGGAAATTAACCGCCCGATGAGATTTTGCCAAGCTTGTCTCCAAAACGATTGCTTTCTGTTCGTTTCTGTGAGGATATCCAATAGTCACAACAGTTTCTGCAGGTGACAGACGACTCGAATAGCCAAGGTTAACAAAGTGCAGTTCTTGTTGACTAGTCACTTTCAGCACGCTAATATCCGCCAACCAATTTGTATTTACTAATGTAGCGACTACGGATCTCCCATCGGCTAATACAATAGTGAATTTGGTGCCAGGAAGCCGGTGATGATGGGCGCAAGTGACTATGAATCCGTCATGCACGATGACACCACTGAAGGACGGCTTCTCACCAATTCCTCCAATTTGAACGGATGCTGCCTTGATCCTGTCGAGGGTTTCACTACTCATTTTCTCGGGTAATGGTTCCCACTTCACTAGTGGTTTGGTCTCATCGAGGAGTCTTTTTCGATCAAGATCTAAACCAGCTGCAAGTTCATTCCATTGCTGCCGTATTGCGCTTGCGCTGAGGTGGATAACAAATTCTCCTGCGTGGCTGCTCCAGCTGTCGCCACGAGCCAGTCCAATCAATTCTCCGTCTAAGTTGAAAACCGGATGGGGAGTGAGCCGAGTATGATGAGGAGTAGTAAACCAAGAACCTTTCGCTATTCGGTCTACAACACCCAGTCGAGTCTCCGGTCGGTCATTTTTGAATTGACGTCCGGATTCGATTGAGTATCCCAGTGACAAGCAAACTTCTCCGGCGTGAATCTGTTCGCTCAGTTTGATGAAAGGCCACTCTCCACGTTCGGTGATCTTAAACATCCCGACCTTGAATTCATTCGACCATCCGAGAGCCTCACCAGTGACCTGACGTCCATCCGTCAATCGCAAGTTGAGTCGAACATTATCCAGCACCGCCCCAACCATACCACTCGCAACGACATGCCCCTCTGGAGAAACAATCACTCCACAACCATAGATCCGTTGTCCGTCGGGGTCTTGGTAATTCAATTGAACGATCGATGGAAGTATGGATTCGACCAGGTCTTTGCATTGCGCTACCGTCGGCACTTCTGATTGGGGTGCAGCAACGGCCGTAAGGCTCTGGGACACAATCGCAAGAATGAAGACTCGGCACAAACAAGCGCTCTGAAACATAAACTCGCTCCATTTCGGCTTGCACGCATGAAAGAACAAGCAATACTGACGAACGCCACACGTCACCAAGTCGCGGCGAGTGACGTTCTATTGCCAATAAGCAACGTCCGCGACTTTGGTGCACGTGTTTGTTCGTCAGGCCTTACGGATCAAATGGTTCAACATAGGTTGGCGTTCCAATACGCTCTGCTTGGAATCGGCTTCCGCTTATTGTCATTTTGATGTCATTGGCAAGTTCGATGCGCATGCATGTCGGGCCACGGTGTGTCAGCGGGACAGGAAAAACATTTTCGAATGCTGTATCTGAAAGCGTGAGACAACCAACCAGTATAGTATCAGGCAGCCTTTCAAGGTTGCTCAGAACTGTTGAGTCGCAAAATGTCAGCCGAACCGTCTGCGTCCATCCTGTTCCCTGATCCACGCCAGATCGTCCCAGACTTTGATGTATGTATGCATCAAGTTCCAAAACGACCATTCCATCGATTTCGACTATTGAGGTGATTCTAGAGTCGTGTAGTTCAACAGCAGCATTAATCGTACTGTCCTTCTGTGCGTGACGAACTTATTTTTATCCCGGTTTGGGACTGTTATTCTTGAAGTTTGCGGAGTTATCTTTGATTTGTCAAATCTATTATCCGGGATTCAGTCCAATTATCCCCATTTCAACTTTTGGCAGCATCGTTGGGCCAGAATCAGGGATAACTAATTATCCCTGACGGCCGAACCCACCCATGCATCGCCAATAGCTACCGACCTGGTTGGCTTGCATGAATAAAATCGCGAGAGCGTTGCTTTTTCATTCACTGCGAGGAAAGCTAATTTTGGAATTGGTGGATGTTGCGAGTTGGTTGTCCGACCAGATCCTCTCCCATTTTTTCCAGTCTGTATTGGTGGCCGAAAATACAAGTCTTTCACGTTCGATTGGCGCAAGCCCTGCCTCGGCTGCTTGAAAGGCTGGAAGTGGAGTGATCGTTCCATCAGCCTCCAAGTCAGCCACAATCTCAACATCGAATCGTTTCGTTGGCCACACTAACAATCCTGCTGAATCGATATCATACGGGTGCTGCTGAGTAAGA
>JAYVBW010000677.1:0-3230 GCA_043750255.1 Pirellula sp. | reverse complement strand
ACTCCACCAGAGTTTAGCCGATACTCCACAGATCGATGAGCAGATGGCTGCAAAAATGAGATTACTCATCGACGAAATTCAGTTGGTTCTCGCTCGTTCAGCTCCGTCGACCGAAACACCGCCATCGCACCAGACCCTCACAGCACGTGTTCGAGAGCTCATGGCAGACTTTGAAGTCAACCATCCCCAACTTACATCGAACCTCTCGCTCATTGCAGAACGACTTGCAGACATGGGTATCTAAGTGACTTCCGTTACTTGGGCTGAACAATGTCAATAATCCTGAGTGGCCAAGAATTACTCAACCTATTTTCTTTCTTGCGATCCAGACCGAACACTGTGCATGCCTTAAAACGTATTTCGAAACACTCCCGAGCAGAAAAGTGCTTAACATTCCACCTCCTGTAGTGCCTATAACGATGATGTCGCTACCTTTCTTTTTGGCGAACTGAACAAGTCCATCGCCGACGTGGTTTGAATCAATAACATGTGTTTCCACATTGGGCGATAGTTTACCCAAACCGTCCGCTGCTGAGTTAACGATTTGCCTCCTGATGGATTTGATCTCTTCAAGATCGAACTCGAGGGGAATTTCGGAATAGGCAAAAGGAACCGTGACAACACTCACAACTTCTATCTTGGCATTCGTTCCCCAACCGAACACAGCGAGTTGGTCAAAAACAGCCGACGCAGGATGGGTTTCGTCATACGCAATACAGACATCGATAGGTCGCTTTGCCGTTTTTAAACCGGTGGGGCGAACAACGAGGACAGAACACTTGGCGTGCGTGGCAACGAAGTCACTGGTACTTCCGAACATGCGCTCGAACAAAGAATGGCCAACTGCCCCCAATACAATGAGGTTGATGTTGCGTGCTTCTGCTTCTCGCACAATCGTCGTGCCGACGTGTCCGTGGCCGACAACTAGCTCGATGGAGGCGTTTGCGCCGTCAAAAATATCTTTCAAATGTGCAAACAACAAAGCCGCCTTTTTCCTGTCCGCAATTTCGAGTCGCTCCATCAACTCGGCCGTGTTACTTGACCCATGTAAATTAGGCATGTTGCTTATGAACAAGACGATTAGCTCAAGCTTTTCCGAGTGCGGCAAATGAGCTAAGAGCCAAGCAGCCTCCTCAGCAAATTGAGATCCGTCTGTAGCTAGAATTACCTTCATTTTGAATTCCTACACTTCTATACCAACAAGTCGCCGTACAAAAACTAAAGCAATAACGATCGCCAACAATCCAATCGCCAGCCATCCCAACGCATGAGAAGTGGGTAGTCGCTTCAACCAGTCAAGCATCCTGTTTCCCCTTGCTACCGACACGCCTTTGTGTCGAAATTTTGCAAATGCGTCTGTCGTTCACCACGACACACACCTTTTGAGTCATTACCCTATTTGCAGTAACACAGAGCAAAGCGGATACCAATTTCGACCCAAATTACCAGCTTGCGTAACAATTCAGCTTTCAGAATCGCTTGTGGTTCGAAACGATTCGACTTAGCGAAAGCCGCGTTCGGAGATGTAGCGTTTCGTCTCAGTATCGAGTCAAAGGTGTGTCAAGACTAGAGCAACGATGGGCAACGGATTGTTGTGGCTCATGTCACTTTTTTGAGCTTGGTCACTCGCCCCGTTTGAACCCATTCGGCTACGTAAATATTGCCTTTGTTGTCAAAACAAGCATCGTGCGGATGCACGAACTTTCCGTCTTGCCATTGCTTTTCATCGCTGCGAATGGCTTTTTTGGTGTCCGCACTAAGCCTTTCGACGTCGCTACCAAGTTGCACAATCGTCCTATATTCCTTGTCCAAAATGGAAACACGAGCTACCAATTCAGGAACCAATAACAAATCACCTTGTTTATCGATGTTGGCTGGAAGACCAAATCCAGGAATCGTTTTTTCGTATCTGCCATTGAGATCAAATATTTGAAGTGTGTTATGAGCGCGGTCGGTCACTACGATCTTAGGCGCAGCAGGATTGCGGTCGTCGATCCAAAGTCCATGCGCCGTATTGAATTTGCCTTCCCCCTTTCCCTTGCCGCCAAAGGAACTTATCCACTTGGCATCTTTGTCAAAGCGGTGGATATAATTGGAACCATAGCCATCGGCCAAGTAAAAGCCGCCGTCAGGCAAGAACGCGAAGTTGGTCGGTAGGAAGCGATCATCGCCCCAGACCTTGGCAGGCTTCTCAGCTTCATCGGCGTGGTACACCCCCGATTCTTTCGGGGCACGCTTGACCCAAACCACGTCTCCTTTGAGATCGAGTTTTGCGAACTCCTTTACCTGTTGGTAACCGGTGACGTAGAGAAATTCTTGGTTGCCTTCTTTGCGAACTTCCAGACCGTGTCCACCACCTTGGAACCGTTGCCCGAACGCGCGAATGAACTTTCCGTTTTCATCGAATACAAAAATGGATGGATGGTCTTTCTGGTTTTCACGGCCTTCATGAATCACGTACAAGTTGTTTGCCGCATCGACCGCAACGTTGTGCGTTGTCTGCCATGTGTATTGCGAAGGCAATTGGGGAAATTGATGAAACACTTCGAACTGATGCTCTTTTTCACCGACAATAATTTGCGCATTGGTTCTGCTAGCGGTGACGATATTAGGAGCTGCGATAACACAGGCGGCTCCGGCAACGGTCGTTTTGAGGAACTTGCGGCGATGAGTCGAAACACTTTTCATGATGATTCTCCGTTGGAGGGCTCGGGAAGGGGAGAGGAACTTTGTATTCCTCCAACATGATAACCAAATCCCGGTCGTCGCGTGGCCGTCACTTGGACGACTTCATTTTATCCCCATAGATTTACGCCGACTATTCAGTAAAACCATCTAAGGGGGCAGATTAATATGACGATCCGCACGTGGTGGTAATTGCGTTGGTTCAGGGGGCGACTTACAATACATCTCCCGCCCTCCCGAAACCGAGTCTCCCCCAGTCGGCGCACTAATGCCATCCCATCGTGCTTCAAAGGTTCCACCGCAGTCTTTCCAGTTTCCACCTAGGAATTACGATCGGCGAAATTGGATGTTTTCCTCGAGGTATACCAATTCTCGAAAAGACTGCGGATGTTACCGCAGAAATAAACCGATCTCGTCATTACCTTGAGGATCTGCTCCGTAAAGTTTAGGATTAAGTCGGCTGTCAAGTAGTTTTTCGTAGAGAAGTCAACCCATGGAAATCGATCGACGACAATTTATTGCGAATTCAAGCGCTGCTTCGGCGG
>JAYVBW010000676.1:0-1595 GCA_043750255.1 Pirellula sp. | reverse complement strand
TATGAGCGAACTGCACCACGAATGCGGTGTTGCCGCTATCTACCACCTTGCTAATGGCGAAGAAAGCACGCTTTGCCCAGAAAATGGTCGAGAGGCAATCTCCTACTTGTTACCGCGGATGCTCCAAGATATTCAAAATCGAGGGCAGCTTGCAGCGGGCATGACAACTTACAATCCGAACCGATCGCTTTTGCTGGATACGATGAAGGATATCGGAACAGTCAGCGAAGTTTTTCGTCTTTCGCATCGTGGAAAACACGAATCGATTATGGAGCATTACGCCGGGCGTGCAGCAATTGGCCACGTTCGCTATGCAACATGCGGTCAGGACGACCGCAGTTACGCCCAGCCATTTGAACGTCAACACATCCACAAGCACAAATGGTTTAGTTTTTGTTTCAATGGCCAGCTTGCCAACTACCAAGAGTTAAAGGACAAACTGACTAGTGAGGGTGAGCATCACTTGGCGCGCGATACGGACACCGAGATCATCATGCATGAGCTTGGGCGCGAGCTGAGTAGTGGCCCTTCAAATCGCAATTTGATTGAGGTCTTTGCTGCGGCAGCGAAGAATTTCGATGGGGCTTATTCACTGGCGTTGCTGAACGCTCGCGGAGAACTTTTGTTGGCTCGCGATCCGCTAGGAATGAAGCCGCTTTGCTATGCGGTGGACGGATCGCTTTTCGCATCCGCAAGCGAAAGTGTAGCGCTTTTGAACTTGGGTTTTAATCGAGAGAGTATCAAGTCGGTGCCGCCAGGAAGTGCAGTATTGGTCACCCCGGAGGGAATTCGGATCGAGCAGTTTACCGCAGCAAAACAGCCTGCGCACTGTTACTTCGAATGGATCTATTTTGCCAACGTCGCCAGTACTCTGGATGATAGAAGTGTTTACCTCTCTCGTACGCGACTGGGAGAAGAGTTGGCCCGGATTGAAATTGCCAGAAATCAGATCCCACTCGACAACGACACGATTGTTGTACCCGTCCCGGATACCAGCAAAGCGGCTGCCGATTCCATGGCCTATCACTTGCGGGTTCCGAGTCGCGAGGGGCTAATTCGCAATCGGTACAGTGGTCGAACGTTTATCGAAGGTGGTCGTGCCCGCAAAGCAAAGGCTTCGCTCAAGTACACTCCGTTGCGTGAAGTACTGGAGGGCAAACGCGTTATTTTGGTCGAGGATTCCATTGTTCGATCGACCACGATGAAAGTATTGTTGAACCGCATTCGCGACATGGGTGGCGCTAAAGAAATTCACGTCCGTGTGGCATGCCCGCCCATTATTGCACCATGTTTTTATGGCATCGATATGTCGACGATTGGCGAATTGTTTGCCCCTAAGTTTCTAGACAATGGAATACTGACCGAAGAGGGACAAGATCGGATGGCGAGTCAATTGGGCTGCGATTCGCTTCGGTATTTACCTATCGATTCGATTGCTCGAGCTATCGATTTGCCAACATCGCATCTTTGCCAAGCATGTATAACAGGAAACTACCCGACACCTTGGGGACAAAAACTGTATAGCATTGCTCAGAAGAACTACATCGCGGGAACTTCTGTCGAGAGAACGTACGAACTCGATCCCGTTGTGTAGC
>JAYVBW010000675.1:0-11828 GCA_043750255.1 Pirellula sp. | reverse complement strand
AGACGTCGCCAAACGACGATACAATCGCATCATCATCATGACCGATGCTGACATCGACGGTTCGCACATTCGCACGTTACTGCTCTGTTTTTTCTATCGACAAATGTATCAGTTGGTTGCTGGTGGACACGTCTATTTAGCACAGCCACCCTTGTTTCGCGTTGTCCGAGGCAAGAAGGAACGATACTACGTTCAGACCGAAGAGGAAATGAAGTTCCAGCTATTGGAACGCGGACTCAATGATAGTTACTTCGTCGGCGATGAAGGTAAGAAAATCGAAGGCCAAGAGATGCGGAAGCTATGCAACACGTTGGCCGCTATGGAGGACGCCATGCTTACATTGGAACGCCGCGGTATCTCCCTGCGAGTGCACACGGAACGCATGGAGGTGGAAACAGGCCGATTGCCTGTTTTTCACCTCGATATGGGCACCGAAGATCATTGGTTCGTAACGCGAGACAAGCTGGACGAATTCCTGGCTTCCAAAAAAGTACAAGTCGACGCACCGATTGACGCGCCACTCACAGCCATGCCACTCGCTGCCTTGCCGCCCGCAGTCATGCCAGTCGACGACCAGCCTGTCGCCAAGTCGGTACCTCCCGATGGTGCTCCGGCAACGCACATTGCTGAGTTGTTCGAGGTGCGAACTATTAACTCAGGGCTCAAGGAATTGGCTGAATTTGGCTTTTCAATCGAAGACCTAATACCTAAAGATCGAACCGGAGCAACTGACTCACGATTTTATCTTTATCGCGACGAGACCGCGATTGGATTGGAAGATCTTCGTGGTTTGCTTCCGGGAATTCGCGAATCAGGACGTCGCGGGCTTTCGGTCACTCGCTTTAAGGGGCTAGGTGAAATGAACGCTGAAGAGCTTCGCGAAACCACGCTTGACCCTTCGAATCGCACCGTTGTCAGAGTGCAATTGACGGACGCTGCCGCAGCCGACGAAATGTTCCGTGTTCTCATGGGAGACAAAGTCGAACCGCGACGCGAGTTTATCGAAAAGCATGCGCTCGACGTTCGAAACTTGGACGTATAGGAAAGCCAACTCAACATGACGACAAATCGAACTAGCACCGTATCGAGACAAACAGCCGAGACGAAAATCGAGTTAAGACTGTCGCTGGACGGTACTGGACAAAACAACGTCAATACCGGCGTCGGCTTCCTAGACCATATGCTTGTATTGCTCGCAAGACACGCATTGATTGACCTCGATGTACACGCTTTGGGCGACTTGCAAGTCGACGCGCACCATACGACGGAGGACATCGGTATTTGTCTTGGCCAAGCCATGAGTCAATGCTTGGGGGTCAAGCATGGAATTCGCCGTTACGGCCATATGGTTTTGCCGATGGAAGAAACGTTGGTAACCAGCGCAGTGGACTTTAGCGGTCGTCCATTTTTGGTTTTTCAAGCGGAAATGCCATCGCCGAAAATCGGAGATTTCGACAGCGAGTTGGTCGAAGATTTTTGGCAAGGCTTTGCATCGAATGCTATGTGTAATTTGCACATCTTGATGCACTACGGTCGCAACACGCACCACGTCGCCGAAGCGATCTTCAAAGCGACAGGCCGCGCGATCCGAATTGCATGCGAAATCGATCCACGCCAACCAGGCGTTCCGAGTTCTAAGGGTGTGCTTTGAAATGGCGTGAGACGCCGCAGTGCGGTCTTTCCCTGGCACCTGACTTGCTGCCTTTCAAACCACTTTTTTTATTGGAATCTGCCGCAAAGCTTCGAATTCAGGCTGCGCTTCCGTTGAATCCGTGATACGGTGGACGTCAACTTGGTTTATTTGATGTGCGGTTGGGTTACACGACAGGTCAAAGCCTTGGGCTTATTCCACCGATTTTGCCGTCTGCCCTTTGGAATTGTTCGGCAAAAACAGGAAACGCGGGACGACGACGATGACTGCGAATGTCTCAATGTTGCTGAGCGCAATTCATCGCGGAGAAACCGTTGCTGCAGACGAGCTTTTCCCCGTTGTCTACGATCAGTTGCGCGAAATGGCTCGTGCTAAGCTGGCTCACGAATCTGCAGGGCAGACGCTGCAGGCCACTGCACTCGTCCATGAAGCCTATATCCGGCTCGTCGATGTGCCGACGAATCAGGCATTGCACAGTCGCAAGTATTTCTTCGCAGCGGCAGCGGAAGCCATGCGGCGAATTTTGATCGAGAATGCGCGACGTAAGGCGGCTCTGAAACGGGGAGGTGAATGGGATCGGATGGAGGTCTCGCTAAGCGACCTTCCTGAAGCTGCTTCTGGCATCAGTTTGCTTGAGATCGACGAGGCATTGACTCGGCTCGCCTCGAAAGATGCTCAAGCCGCTGAACTAGTCAAACTGCGTTACTTTACTGGCCTGCCGTTGACGGAAGCTGCTGAGATGATGGAAATCCCAGAACGCTCCGCTCGCCGACTTTGGGCGTACGCTCGTTCGTTTTTGCTGGAAGAACTGTCGCCGAAGCCATAGTGATCCGGCGTCCGCCAGGAATTTTCGATTTTTCTGGCAGGATGCGCTGGCGTAATACGCATGAGTCTTCCGGGAAATGCAAAACCTTCGTCTACGAAACTATGCGATCATTGATATGCAGGAACGAGACCTTTTCATTGCAGCATTAGAGATCGATGACCCAGCGGCGCGAAGGGAGTACATCGACAAGACCTGTGCCGATGATCCTGCCTTGCGTGGACGAATCCAAAGGCTTCTGAATCGCGTCACCGAAGCGGCCGATTTTCTTGACCATCCGGCGGTAGACTTGTGCTCGGACCTTGCAGACGAATTGCGCCCTCAGTCCAACGGTATTTCGCAGATCGCGCGTTCGCCAACATTCAACGACGACACAAGCGACACGGCACCATCGCCGTTTAAACTCACACCACAATTGCTTGTGACGCAGTATGACAATGCAAATGGTGCGGTCAAAGCAATTGGTGCGGGCAAACTGGGCGGAATCGACAAAACAGCATTGGTCCCAGGGACGCTATTCGGACGATATCGCATTGAATGTGTGCTGGGTTTTGGAGGTATGGGAGTCGTGTATCTGGCCAGGGACGCTCGACTGGAGCGGCACGTGGCCTTGAAAATCCCGCGATTCGATTCGGATGGGAAACTGCATTTGATCGAGCGATTTCGCCGTGAAGCTAGAGTCATGGCGTCAGTGCAGCATCGTAACCTCTGCCCGATCATCAATGTCGATGAGCAGGAAGGTCGACACTATCTGACAATGGCTTACATAGACGGAAAGCCACTGTCGCAGTTGATCCGGAACGGTTCATCCTTTCCGGCCTCACAGATTGCCAAATGGATTCGCAAGCTGGCGATGGCGCTGGATGTGGCACATCGGGCTGGAGTTGTGCATCGCGACCTGAAGCCGGCCAACGTCATCATTGATCAAAGCGGCGAGCCAATCCTGATGGACTTTGGCCTCGCATGGATGGCTCATGAAACCGATTCGCGAGTGACGCTCGCAGGAGCCATCATCGGCACACCGGCCTACATGTCGCCGGAACAAGCGGAGGGCGAACCGGACAGAGTCGGCGCTTCCTCGGATATCTATAGCCTTGGTGTTATTATGTACGAGCTGCTCGCTGGCTGTCCGATTCGCACAGGCAGCGTGACTCGCGTGTTGTACAGGCTGATGAATGAAACTCCGCTTCGTCCCAGCGAGATTCGAGGCGGTGTCGATTTGCAGCTTGAAAAAATCTGCTGGAAAGCGATCGCTCGCCGTCCGGAAGATCGTTTCGCCACGGCGGCAGAATTCGCAGAGGCACTCTCCCAACCCGATGTCTCCAGCTTTGATCCGGAGGATGTGCTCCCGTCCGCTGTGGGCATAACCACGGTTGACAATTCGAAGCTACATGTAACTCGAAGGAACCAGAAGCGAATCGCGATTGTATCGATGTTGCTGTTCGGAATCCTCGGACTCGCAGTGGCGTTGGTGGGCCAGCGAAACATTCAATCGCCGTTGACTGGCTCAGGCAAGCATCTGCAACTTGCAGCGATCGGTAGCGTATTGGCAACCGTGAACCCAACGTATGTGGAAAGCACGACCAGCTATACGGGCACATGGTCAGCGAATGCGGTGCCAGCACGGCACGGTACCTTCACGGCACAAGGTCGCCGGCCAGCTGGGCACTATTTCACACCTGGCGTCTGCAGTCATGATTTTAGCGGAATCGCCAGCGGCGTCCTTCCGGCGGGAACGTACTTTACCGTTTACCATTTGAATCAGAACGACCGTCTCACTCTCACGGCCTATGATTCCTCGCACACGGTCATCTCATCGCCGTGGCTCAATCGCAATCCAGTGTGTCAATGGGGCACTGGCTCAGGCGGTGGTTATCCAGGTCTACCGGCCCTCGCAAACATGCCGGGATGGGATTGGAACGCGTCCACAGGAACATACACATTCGATGGCAATACCGTCACGCCTGCTGCCATAACCATTGCTCTGAGTAGTTGCGTACCCATCGGCTTTCTGGAGGTGACTCGCAATAACAACGCCTCCAGCTTTGGCCTGCTGGCTCCGGCTGCAGCTCCTGAATCCCCGTCGCGGAAATGATGTGGCGAAGGAATTTCAGATTTTTTTGGCCGGATGTGCTCCTGGAATGCGCATAAACCTGACAAGACAAATTAAATTCTCACACAGGCCAGCGATTGGTGATGACCTATGGACGAACGCAACCTACTTGAAGCAGCTCTGGAAATCGCCGATCCAACCGCGAGGCTGCAGTATCTCGACGAAATGTGTGCTGAATATCCAACACTGCAGGATGTGGCTGCTGAAATGCCCACTGAGCGTGCTAAAACGCCTCTGCAGAGTGCTGATTCGCAAACGACGATCGACGCAACGGGCGACACGGCAACCTCAATGTTGCTGGCCCCGGCGCGCGAACCTTATGAACCGGAAGATGATGCTTCGCGAGGAGAAATCGACGAAACACCGCTGGCAGCCGGAATGCTTTTTGGACGATATCGCATCCAACGTGTCCTGGGAACTGGCGGTATGGGAATCGTATATCTGGCCCAGGACACGCGGTTGGGGAGGCAGGTCGCCTTGAAAATCCCGCGATTCGATTCGGACGGGAAACTGCATCTGATCGAGCGGTTTCGACGCGAAGCCAGAGTGATGGGGCTGGTTCAACACCGCAATCTCTGTCCGATTATTGATGTGGATGAGCACGACGGTCGGCACTACCTCACCATGGCGTACATCGACGGTGTACCGCTGTCGCAGGTTCTGAGCAGCCGAAATCCTGAAGTTTCGGACGCAATTCCTGCAAGTACGGCTGCCTTATCGTTCACCGCGAGTCAGATTGCCGAATGGATTCGCAAGCTGGCACTGGCGCTGGATGTGGCACATCGGGCTGGAGTTGTGCATCGCGATCTGAAGCCAGCCAACGTCATCATCGACCAAAGCGGTGAACCAATCCTGATGGACTTTGGCCTCGCATGGATGGCTCATGAAACCGATTCGCGAGTAACGCTCGCAGGAGCCATCATCGGCACACCGGCCTATATGTCGCCGGAACAGGCTGCATGCGAACCTGACAGCGTCGGCGCTTCCTCGGATATCTATAGCCTTGGCGTCATTATGTACGAGCTGCTCGCTGGCTGCCCGATTCGCACAGGCGGCGTGACTCGCGTGTTGTATATGCTGATGAATGAAACTCCGCTTCGTCCCAGTGAAATTCGCAGCGGTGTCGATTTACAGTTGGAAAAAATCTGCTGGAAAGCGATCGCTCGCTGTCCTGAAGATCGTTTCACGACAGCCGTGGAATTCGCAGAGGCGCTGTCCCAGTATCACGTCGCTGTTTCTGATGGAGTCAGCGCGCTGCCGGTGGAAACGAGCAAGCATGTGATTGACGTTTCGAAGCCACGGGTGACACTACGAAGCAGGAAGCGAATCGCACTTGCCTGCGCGTTGCTGTTCGGAGCCTTCGGAGTCGCGGCTGCGATTCTGGCCAGTCGAACCAAGCCACCCACCGAGGAGATCGTACAGTCCCCGCTGACCGGTACCGGCAAACATCTTCCATTCGCGCCGGCTGTCAGTAGGATCAACCCTGTGGCTCCTTCGTACGACTTCGGTGCTACGCGATTTACGGGCACATGGTCAGCGAATGTGCTGGCTGCATGGCGGGGTACGTTCACCGGTCTCGGGCGCATCCCCGTCGGAAACACAGGCGATCACTCGACTGAATTTAATTTTTCTGGCCTCGCGGGCGGCGTGCTTCCGGCCGGTACTTATTTGCATATTAACGATTTAGATACGATTGAACATCTGAAGCTCAAGGCATACGACTCGCAGCATCAGGCCATCTCGCAGCCCTGGATCAATCGCAATCCGCTCGAACAACATGGTTCAGGATCGGGTGTTGGCTTCCCCGGTCTAGTGCGGCCTACCGACATGCCCGGATGGGACTGGAACGAATCGACACAGACATACGCTTTCGACGGCACGACAGTAGTGGGAAACCCGAATGTCAACTTCACCCTGAGCACCGGCGAGGCGATTGTCTTTCTGGAAGTGACTCGCGAAGTCACCGGCTTCCATCTTGCTCTAGCGGCTCCCTCTGCGAATCCATAGTCGCTCCCCCCTCCCCCGAAAACGAGCGAGAAGGTGACCGAGCTGCTCTGCATTCGAAGCAGTTCCCAAAACTTTCCGATTTTTCTGGCCGGTTTTCGCACCGAGTACGCATGAGTCTGTACTGACAAGTTTGTTAGTCGACCCACTCTCTCTAAAAAGGTTCAGTCTCATGTTGCCCTGGAAACGACACATCCCAAAAACCCTCCGGTCGCTTTGGCACAAGGTCTTGTGGCCAAAACCCTTGCAGCCTGTCAGCCGGAATCGCGGCTTTACAACTCAAACGCTTTATTCACTATTACTCAACCCTTTGGAGTCAGTCAAACTTATGTTTACCCAATTGAAATCCGCGGTCGTGGTCCTTGTGGTGGTCCTAGGGAACAGAGGTTCCGTTTCCGCCTCCAACCTGTTCGGAGATCCGGGATTTGAAATCCCAGCGCCAACCACTACCAGTGCCCAGAATCGATATCCGGCCGATTCAACTTCAGGTATTGTTTGGAAAACAAGTCACCCGTCAGCGGGAAATCGAACCATCGAGTTTTGGGCGAATAGCTTCAATGGTGTTCCCTCTGCTGAAGGCAAGCAACATATTGAGACAAGTGCCTATTTCAGATCAATGGTGTTTCAACCCCTTGCCCTGACACCGGGCCAGCAGTACGACTGGAGTTTCTGCCATCGAGGCCGCGATAGTTCGACAGTGAAAGACGTGGCTGAGTTTCGGATTGGCATCCCAGGATCTCTGCAATCTGGCTCGTTGCCGCAGGATGTGTATTACTATCCAATCGTAACGGTCTCGACGTCCAACAACGGTGCGACCAATCCCCCGACAGGTCCCGCGGCAGGCAGCGTCACCATTACAACTCTGCCTAATGGATGGGTTAAGTACTCCGGCACCTACACGTATCCCAATGAAGCATCTGCCACTGGCACTGTAAACGTCGGTTTCTTGTCCGTATCAAGTGCCGGAGGCAACACAAACGCACTGGGTAACTTTATCGACGACGCGAGGATCGAGAAAAAAGCAACTGCCGAAGTCAACTGCTGCGCCAAGGTTACGGCAGTCCCATACCCGCAGCTAGAACAATCAATTGACTATCGAACGTTCACGATCACGAACTTGGCAGGGCCAGCTTCGCCCATCTGTTGGATTGACATCAGCTTTGCGCCTTCCGTGAATCATCAGGGAGGTAACCTGTATCGTGATAGTGTTCTTGTGCCGACGGCGACACTATTTGTGTCACCCTACGACCGCATCCCCAAACTTTCAGCTGGATCGCTGTCTCCTCCTGCGGCGACTACTGTGGTGTTTAATCTGGGCGTTGACTACACAATCGGTTGGACCGGCTCAGTGACCTTCATCGTCCATCATTGCGACGGGACGACTTGCACACTGACCTACGGCCCCTGGGCAGCCCGGCCCCCGCTTGCCGGTCCGCACCTGCTCAGCGTTCAACTTCTGCCGGGCCGGCAGAGAGTCCACATGAAGGCAACCCAGAGTGCCATTCCCATCAGGTGGATCAGCTTCCTGACGGAGAACGCGGATGATCAGCTCTTTACGAGCATCGTGGCTACTCCCCGGGGAAATCGGGAGCCCGACAACATCAAAGTGGAGGATGACGGAATGAAGAGTAATTCCGTCCTCTACGCATTCAAGCAGCCTTTAAAATCCAATCAGGCGTCCGAACCGTTCGATCTCATACTGACGAGTGCCACAGGCGCACCGGCTTCGCCAAACGTTATCTGGACGACCTACGATGTCAACGCCAATCCCATCGCCACGGGCAAGCTAACCGTTCGCGGCATGGAACCATCACCTGTGCGTGAAACCGAGAAGAAACCGGCCCCCGAAACCGAGAAGATTCCGGCCCGCGAAACCGAGAAGGATCCGGTCCCCAAAACCGAGAAGAAATCTGCGTCCAAACAGTGAATGGTTCTGTCCGCGAATGGAAGGATCGTCGTGTTCCGACGTTGTTGGCGGGCAGTGGGGGCAGAAACTGGAAATCACCGATCCGCTTTATCGTTCGGTGACGGGATGGGATGATGATATTGGCCACGGTCGTTCTGATGCAATTGGGTCAGCGACCTGTATCTCGGGGCGTGCGCGATTTGTCACGACGCCAAGCCAGGAGCTTGGAAACGAGTGGAAAGTCCATTATTCGGAATTGCTCGAGCGCATTTTCGATTCCCAGAATTGCTTCGAACGATCGATCCAGGGTTCGTAAAGTTTCAATTGGTCTGGCGATTCCGCCAAGCTATCCAAAGCCGCTTTCTGCCACTGCTGAAAAAAAGCTACGGCCTTGCGCGAAACTCGCGGCTTGCCATCGAAAACAAAGTAGAACGGGGCTGTGGTTGCAAAGCGATAGCCCTTAGCATGTTCGGTTACGATGCGAATGACCAACCAACCTGATTTATCTATCTCTATCGGTGGGAACTCGCCTCGTTTGTAGTGCTCTTCGAGTTTTGCACTGTAAATAGTGTCGCCGTTGTATACGACATCCAAGTATTCAACTGGATCGCGAACAGCCAGTGAGACCGTGATGTCTAGCGAGATGCTTTGAGATCGGTAACTGGTCTGAACGCTGCCCGGTGGCAAACCATTGACGCTTGCTCGTAGCAATGGCCCGTTCGTGATGAAAGTTTGGCCTCGCGCAATGCCCTGCCACCACGACGATTCATTGGGCAGAGTTTCAGAATATACGTACACGCGGTTGTAGCCAACTTGGGTTTCGTTGCCATTGAATCCACTGCCAGCGGTGGGAGTGATGCGAAGACCGGATTCAAGCATCTGCCAGTAGAGGAACTCGCTAAGTTTCCCAACACCGCGAGCATCTTTGAAACGAATTTCTTCATTTGAGTCTATCGGTGCAAAGACTTTGCTTGGAGTTTTGTCTTTACCCTGCATTAACAGCACTTTACCTAGGATGCCATTCACAGTTTGCTTAGGGATCATTAAACGATCATCACCGCCAGGCCGATTGTACGACGACAAGATCTGAACGGAACGAATGGTATCGCTTGCCAACAATAGTGGTACATCACGTGACCAGGGACGAACCAATTCTGCCATCACCGTATTATTGCCTTTCGCTTCTTCGAGTAGCTTGAGAGACTCGGGACCGTCGGATTTTGGGCCGCCGGACCTTGGGCTTGCCGATCTCCAGCCGTGCAACAGCACTGCACCGTGCTCCCATTCCAAATACCGACTTAGAGTGCCAAGACGAAGTCCAACCGGGTCCATGGTTTTCGATTGAATCGGATTGAGTTCGGTTGTATTAACGGTCGAAACGGCGAGATCCACAGCGTCGGCCATTTGCCATCGACTTAGTTCGTGGTAGGGGAGGCTGGACAAGTGATCTCCACTGTACCAATGTTCCATATGCATATTGATGGAACGAGGGATCTCAATAGAGACCGTATCTCTGGCTCGCGCCTCGATTGTGAAACCGCCCTTGATTTCACTAAACTCAGGGCCTCGCATCACTATAAATTCGAATTCACCGTTGGGCGGGTTTATCTGGAATTTCTTCTCAGCCAACCACTGGTCGCCTGCGAAAAGAAGTTTCCTGGGCCGAGATAGTTTTTTTGCAGATTTGGTGAAAGCGATTCTTGCCGAGACGGGTTCTCCGCTTTCTTTGTCAACAAACTCGAGCTCTATCGCACCTTGACCGACACAAAGCGATGGGAAAAGCGAGTATGACAGGCAAGCTGTGGTGCCAAATAGGATTACTGAGAGCAGATTCTTCGTTTTGCGCATAGGTCAACTCGAAACGGGTTTGCTCTGGGGAATCCTGTGAAATGCAGCTAAAATAATGTATCGGCTAACGGCACCCCTTCAGGTGTGCTTTGGCCCACAAGAGTGTACAACGCATGGAAACCACAATGGCTAACGATTATTACAAGGTTTTGGCTGTCGAAAGGACGGCCTCAGCCGAAGCGATTACTAAGGCATATAGAAAGCTAGCTCGCAAATTCCATCCGGACCTCAATCAAGAGGACAAGAACGCAAAAAAGCGTTTCCAGGAGGTTCAACACGCTTACGATTGCCTAAACGACCCGGAAAAACGCAAATTGTACGACCAATTTGGAGCCGACTACGAAAAATTCGGGGGCAAAAACCCCTTTGAGGGACAGCAGCCGCGCGGTGGAAATGCCAGCGGTTCCAGTTTTGACTTTGGGGACATTTTCGGACGGGGTGGGGCTGGTGCCGTGGATCTCGGCGACATTTTCGGCCAGTTTGGCGGAGGCGGGCAAAGCCGTACGCGGCGAGCTCCACAGCCTCGCGGGGCAGACATAGCTGCAGAAATTGCAGTTCCTTTGCAAACCATTATTCATGGTGGTGAGACTCGCATCCAACTCGAGCACGAAGGAAAATTGGATTCGATTACCGTAAAGATCCCGCCAGGAATCGAGCCCGGCAAGAAAATTCGATTGCGAGGCCAAGGCCAGCCAAGTGCGACTGGTAAACCTGGCGATCTGATTCTCAAGGTCAACTTGGAACCGCATCCATTCTTCAAGATCGTGGGCCATAATCTTGAGCTTCGACTGCCTATCTCGATTCCTGAAGCAATCCAAGGAGCCCGCATTGATGTCCCCACACCGACCGGTACGGTAACACTCACTATTCCGCCGATGAGCAATAGCGGCAAAAAGCTCCGCATCAAGGGGCAAGGTCTCAAAGGCACCGGCGGCGTTGTCGGCGATATGACGGTCGAACTGATGATCCGATTACCGGAACAGATTCCTGCCGCGAGTACCGACGGCATCGAACAATTGGCCGCAGCCTATGCCAAACCTATTCGGGATGGCGTTCAAATCTAGAGTCTAAAACGATGACAGGGATTGATTGAAATGAACGATTCTGTTTCGATTCGATATGGCAAGGGCGAGCTGCATATTCGGTTGCCCAAAGGCTGCGAGCCAACCATCATTCGCAAGCCTGACATGCCTATTTTGGTGGATTCGCAAGCCGCAATTCGTGATGCACTTTTGAATCCTATCGATGCTCCACCCATTGCGGAGCTATCGAAAGGTGTGCAGCGCGCGTGCATCGTGATATGCGACATTACTAGACCTGTCCCGAACGGGATGATCCTCAAGGGGCTTATAGAACAACTCCGTGACAATGGGGTTTCGTTGGATCGCATTACCATCCTCATTGCAACAGGACTGCATCGACCAAACCTAGGCCGAGAGATGCGGGAGGTCATTGGAGACGATTGGGTATTTAACAATGTTCG
>JAYVBW010000674.1:0-4660 GCA_043750255.1 Pirellula sp. | reverse complement strand
GAGGCCAATTGAACATGCGAAAATTGTTGGACGCCATCGTTCGTCTGGGCTCGACCTTCATTGCGATTGCTAGTTGCAGCGAAATCAAACCCGCTTCTGGGTTCGGAGGACGGCGGACTTGTCGTTGCAACCGAACCCGCAGGCTGATGAATGATCTTCGAAGCAGTAGCCTTTGCCAATATGTCAGATTGGATTTGAATGCCTTGAGGCGGCAGGGCTTGGGAGTAACTTTGCTCTGCACGTACGGTCCGTAACGAATTGTTCGCGGTACCCCAACGCAGTACTTCTCCCTTTTGCTCAACTTCGCTTCGACGCAGACTATTTCGAGGAACAACGATTTGCTGAGCGTTTGAAACTTCGGCATTCGGCTTTGTAAAAGGCTGTGGCGACCATCCGATTGGCTGCTGAGCACAACAGTGGGTTGCTGCCACCAAGCTTAAGAGAGCACTGCTGAGTATGGCGGTGCCCGTTGAAAGAGAATCGCGAAGAGCCTGCATGAACGGATGCCGAAGCACTCCATACTCATGAGTCGTCAAACTAGTTGTCTGACAGCGTGGTGAGTTCGGAACTGTAATTTGGAGCTTCTTGCGTAATAGCGATGTCATGGGGGTGATTCTCGCGGACCGTTGCGGCCGAAACCTGGATAAAACGTGCATCCCTGCGAAGCTCGTTGATGGTTTGGGAACCGCAGTACCCCATTCCAGCTCGTAGCCCGCCAACCAGTTGATAAACATAATCTGCCAGTGGTCCTTTGAACGGCACACGCCCCTCGACTCCTTCGGGTACCAGTTTTGACAACTGATCCTGTGAACCTTGGCGGTAGCGCTCGCTCGAACCCTTGATCATCGCACCGAGTGAACCCATGCCCCGATAGGCTTTGAATGTTCGACCTTGGTACAAGATCATTTGACCTGGACTTTCAGCGAGCCCGGCAAACAAGCTGCCGATCATTACGCAATTGGCACCTGCTACGAGCGCCTTGGTAATGTCACCGCTATAACGGATTCCTCCGTCAGCGATCGTCGGTATGCCTGCTTGCTGGCACGCTTTGGTGGTTTGATAAATTGCGGTGATTTGTGGTACACCGACTCCGGAAATAATACGCGTTGTGCAGATGGAACCTGGACCGATCCCAACTTTGACCGCGTCAGCACCAGCTTTGGCTAAATCTCGTCCACCTTCGTACGTTGCTACGTTTCCGGCGACGATATCGATTGCCCACTGTCGCTTAATTTGCTTGACCGTTTCGATAACGTTGGCTGAGTGACCGTGCGCGCTGTCGACGATGAGTACGTCCACGCCGCGTGCGATCAGTTGTTCAGCTCGTTCGAAATCGAACATCCCGATCGCGGCACCGACCCTCAATCGCCCTAGCTCGTCTTTGCAAGCATTTGGGAAACTTCGGATCATGTCGATGTCTTTGATCGTGATCAGTCCTGTTAGTTTGTATTCATCGTCAACCAGTAAAAGTTTCTCCACCTTTTTATCCGTTAAAATTCGCTCAGCTTCCGCAAGCGTTACATTCCCCTGCGCCGTTATCAAATTCTCTTTGGTCATAACTGAGGAAATCGGTAAATCCGACGACTCGAGGAACCGAAGATCCCGCCTTGTTAGAATGCCTGCTAATCGCCCGTTCGCATCCACGATTGGAACGCCGGACACGTTTTGCTTGCGCATCATGTCTTGTGCGGTTGCGATACTATCCGTCGGTACTAGCGTCACCGGATCCGGAATGATGCCATTGGCCGACCGCTTTACCTTGGTAACTTCTTCTGCCTGAGCCTCGACGCTCATGTTTTTGTGGATAACTCCTAGACCACCTACCTTCGCAAGCGCGATAGCCATTTGGCTTTCCGTCACTGTATCCATAGGAGACGAGAGGAGGGGGACGGACAGTCGGATCCGCTCGGTCAACTGAGTGCTGACGTCCACTTGAGAGGGGAGAACCTCACTGTATCGAGGCTCGAGAAGGACATCGTCAAACGTGATTCCTTGGTAGGCGAGCTTGTCGTCCATTGTTTATGTTCCCTCGATCGGAGCAGTTCTGGAGATTTCGAAAGATCTGGAAACCGTGAGATTATGGCTAAACCAATCAATATGACCAGGGCTTTGCCATTTTTGTGAAGTTTTACCGTCTCGGCAACTTATTTTGACTGGAGGACCTGTGACGGAAAATCCGATCACAACGATGAATACGGGCTTGCGTCATTTCGACTGCCCCGAGGTCTGAACATGGGAATTGGCTCGTGACAACACGTAAAACCTTTCAACGCCCTAGCCGCCACGTCCTCCGCATGGCTTTGTTGGCAGTCACTCCGTGGTTTGTGGGTGGCGACATACTTGCTCAAGGACCCGCGTCGCAGCCAAACCTCGCACGGCCAACGACTCCTCGTGATGGTCTTAGCGCGGTTGCCATCCCGTCTGCCAACGTCGAAGCTCGCTTACAAGTCTACGACATTCCCCTCGAATACGTTGGAGAGGTTGGTGCAAGAATCCAGGCTCAGTTCGGAGCAGACAAACGCGTACGCGTCACCAATGAGCCAAATACAGGTCGGCTCATGGTTTTGGCTCCAAACGGAACGCAAACACAAATTGCCCAAGTCGTCGAGGCCGTTCGCCGTCAAGTTGGAAGCCTAACTATGGACCTTCGCGGCAATGTCATTCCTAGCACGATCCAACAAAACCAATACAAGCTTCAACGTATTTCTTGGCGAGAACTGGAAGACGCAGTCGGACGTTTGGCGGGAACGCGACTAACGATATCGACAAGCAATAATGGTGAATTGGCACAACTGAAGTTGGTTTCGAAAGACTCCATTCAAGAGGTCATGCAAGTCGACCGTCGGAACAACGAAGTGCGACTGCAAGGGACGCCCGCAAATGTTCTGGGTTGGACCCAAGTGATCACCGCAATCGATATAGGTCAAGCGGATCCAGCACGCCCCACTCAAATCATTCCAATCAATCCTGCCAGTCCGGAGCGGATTGAACGCGCTATCAAACTTATCAAACTTGCATCCTATCAACAGCCCGGCCAGCCTCCCTTGCAAGACGAAGCGATTACGACGGCACAGGTTCGACCGGGCTCCGATGGGAATGAACGTGCTGCTATCGTCGCATCACCAGACGCAATCAGTTCTGGGAGTGGTCTCATCGGCGATGTTGACATCTCCTTTGTGCCTGAAATGGGATTGGTGATCATCAAGGGTAGCAAGCGGGACGTACAACGTGTGCAAGAGGTGATCGAACAGATCAAAAAGCAAAGCACCGAAACGCAACCCGAAATCGAAATCATTCCGCTTAAACACGTGAATGGGCAGGCTCTCGAAGTAATCCTCAAGGAATTAAATAGAACAGTGTTTACGCCTCGCCAAGGGCAGATCGAAATTACTGCACTGGGACAGCCAAATGTATTGCTATTGATCGGTCGCAAAGAAGCAATGTCGGGACTTAAAGAAGTGATCGATAAGTTGGACACGCCGCTTGATCCAAACAGTCAATTACGCATTTTTAAATTAGTCAACTCATCAGCCGTTGACGCCGAGGCGCTAATAATAAAGTTTTTCGGTGACTCAGCGGCAGCCACTCCAGCGTCAGCGACAGGTACAGGTACAGGTACAACAACAGGACTAGTGGTCCGCGTTAAAGCAGTAGCGGACTATCGCACGAACTCTCTGATTGTTCAGGCGTCTCCTCGCGACCAGGCTGAGGTTGCTCGCCTTGTCGCCGAGATCGATGCTGACACGAGTCCTGCTGAAAGCGAAATTAAAATCATTCCGCTAAAGTATGCAATCGCTTCGGAATTGCAGCCGATATTGAGTTCTGCGATCAACGGAACGCAAGCGGCCACTACGGGCGGAAACAACCAACAACAACAACAACAACAGAGCGGTGGGGCTGCGTCAGCCTCCACGGCTAAAGTGCCAAACAGCCAACTGTCGATCGCACGTGGTAAAAACGGTGAACAGGTTAACTCAGGATTGTTGACTGGTGTGGTTGTAAACAATAGCCCAACGATGAATGCATTGATCGTGAGAGCTCCTACCAAGAGCATGGCACTCATCGAAGCCCTTATCAAGCAGTTAGATATCCCGTCAAGCGTCGAAGCACGAATCAAGGTCTTTGAAGTCAAGAATGGCGATGCATCCACCCTGGCGACGACTTTGCAACAGGCCTTTGGTTTGCCCACAACCGCAACAGCCAACAATGCTAACACCAATAACGGTCTGGGTGGGATTTTCGGGGTCCAGAACCTTGGAGCACTCTCGGCTGGTGGTGAAAGCTCGCTTGTTCCATTACGCATCGCAACCGAAAACAGGACTAACTCGATCATCGTGTCTGGCTCTGCAGCGGATCTCGACGTAATTGAAGTGCTTATGCTGCGATTAGACGAAGACAATGCGAGGCAAAGAACTACTGAAGTAATCTGGTTGCGAAATAGCTCCGCAACCGATGTGGCAACCGCCATTACAAATTTGATATCAACTCAACGTGCTGCGTTGAACGCGATTATCGCGCCACCAGGTCAAGCGGGACAGGTTCAAGGCCAGATCTTCAGTGTTAACGAGCGCATCGATCGAGAAGTTTTCGTGGTGCCTGAAGCCAATACGAACAGCCTTATCGTCAGCGCAATGCCTCGCTACATGACAATGATTCGTCA
>JAYVBW010000673.1:0-15223 GCA_043750255.1 Pirellula sp. | reverse complement strand
GGCATTGTCACGAATCCTCCCGAACTGCTTAAGGACGTGGAAATTCCGAAGATTGCTAATTCCCAAGCTAATATCAGTCACGTGAATAACTTCTTTGATTGCGTGAAATCTCGCCAAGCGCCTGCGGCCGACATCAGTATCGGCCATCGCTCAGCAACGGTATGCCATCTTGGCAACATCGCGGTGCGAACGAATAAAAAAATTAACTGGGACCCCAAAACTGAAACCATTGTCGGCGACGCTGAAACGTCCAAATGGCTGATGAAGGAATATCGTAGCCCCTGGAGTCTGAACCATTCCTAATGCAACCGCGAGGTCTGCTGTCGGACTTGTCGGAGTCAATTTTTCGGCCGGTATACGTTATTAAAAAGGCGCGCGAAAGCGTGATGTGTGAGCCGTGAAAAATTTTGCTAAAACGGGGTCCCCCCTCCCCAATGTCGTGGTCATCGGTGCTGGATTTGCTGGGCTGCGCGTTGTTCAGGAACTTGCGGGCGTGCCGGTGAATGTCGCGATCATTGATCGGCACAACTACCATTTGTTCCAACCGTTGCTTTACCAAGTCGCGACGGCGGCGCTATCACCAGCGGATATCGCGTTTCCGATCCGACGCATTTTCCGATCGCAGCAAAACGTCTCATGCGTACTCGGAGATGTCACTCGCATCGATTTGTCTCGTAAATGCCTCATCATCGACGACACACAAGAGGTCGATTTCGACTACCTAGTCGTCGCTACAGGTGCGACACACTCGTACTTCGGCAAGGAAGAGTGGCTCATAAATGCACCGGGGTTAAAGACCATCGAAGATGCGCTACAAATTCGCAAGCGAATCTTGCTTGCGTTTGAAGAGGCGGAGAATGAATCGGACGAGGACGCGCAACGCGCCAAACTGACCTTCATTATCGTCGGTGGCGGTCCAACAGGCGTCGAACTCGCTGGCGCGCTCCGGCAAATCGCAGTGAAGGAAATCCAGAAAGATTACCGCAACGTCGATACCTCCACCGCGCGCGTCTTGCTGGTCGAAGCCAACGACCGCGTACTCAAGTCATTTCATCCAAAATTAAGTGCACGAGCCATTCGCGATCTTGAAAAACTCGGCGTCGAAGTCCGATTGAACGGTCGAGTTACGGCGATTGATGACCAGGGCGTCATGATTGGCGAGGAGCGCATCGAAGCCAATAATGTGTTTTGGGCGGCGGGTGTGCTGGCGTCACCGTTAGGGAAATCACTTGGCGTCGAACTGGATCGAGCGGGCCGCGTGATTGTGAAACCTGACCTTTCGATACCTGGCTATCCGAATGTCTTTATCGCGGGCGATCTAGCGAGCGCCGTAAATTTAAAAAACAACCAACCCGTTCCCGGTGTCGCTCCGGCTGCCATGCAGATGGGCGCACATGTTGCCAAAGTTATCCAGCAAGAAATCGTCGCCAAGCTCCCACTTGAAAAACGCTCTCCGTTCCAATATCGGGATAAAGGCTCCATGGCCACTATCGGCAAGGCCAAAGCGATCGCTGATATTCACGGATGGAGGTTCACCGGTTTCATCGCCTGGCTAATGTGGTCGATGATTCATCTGATGTTCCTAATCACCTTCCGCGCGAAGCTGTTTGTCATGCTGAATTGGGTATACATGTACATCTTTCAATCGACTGGCGCTCGCCTCATCACCGGCGAATTCAAGCCGCGAATTCGCAAGTTCCGCGACGTGACCCCAAATTAATTGTTGGTCCAGCCAATCGGTTTTGTTAGTCGGGAACACTTCAACGCTCATTTCTTTGTCCGAGACTAAGTATAAGCAAAGCCGGAAAAACAACCAGATTGCCTAGCAAGCCTCCTACCATACTAATCGAAGCCGTGATGCCGAACACGACCGTCGGTAAAAAGTTGCTCGTTGCTAACGAACCGAAGCCGATGACCAACGCCAAAGTAGAAAGCAGAATGGCCATCCCGATCTCTGACTGGGATGCAGTCAAAGCTGCTTGGAAACTTTGGCCATCTCTTCGTTCGCGTTGAAAGCGAACCAAATAGTGAAGCGATGAGTCAACGCTTAACCCCATCGAGACAGCCGCAATCATCGCAGCTCCCAAATTAACTGGCGTTCCAGTCCATCCCATCCAACCAAGAATACAGAAACTAGGTAGGGCGTTCGGCAATATCGTTAACAATGCCATCCATGGACTTCGAAGCGCTATCGACATGGCGATCCAAATCCCAAACGTCGCGACTGCAAAGCATCGCCATTGATCGGTCACCACACTTGAGACCAATTGCGATAGTAGCACGTAGTAACCCGACACCACCGCCTGCGACCCAGTGGGGCCCGCTTGCAAGGACGGTCCGGCTTGCCGAGCGGGACCTGCAGCTTCATTGTCCCGGAAAAGCTCAATCCATTCCTCAGATCGAATCGCCTCATCAACCGTCCGCCTGACATCAGCGATAAGCTGCTCCTTTTGGGCTGCCTCCGCTTGCTCACGCGACCGCAGCATTATTCTCAAAAAGCGTTGCTCATCGACCGGTCTCGTAATCAGCGTATCGACAAAGCTTCCCATTGCTTGCCGCATTCCCATCAGCCTAGCCTCAATGGACAATCGACCTAGTATCGGCGACGAACGCGAAGCGTAATCGACATCGGCAAAACTCATCACCTTAGTCAATCGTAGTGGATCCTCCCCCGGCGCATCAAGCGACAGCAACTTTGCTTCCAAATCTTTCACTAACTCCAAGTAGCGTTGCGACAAAACCTTTGGGGCAGGCAAGATGACATCCCAAACTCCCGCGCCTCCCAATTCATTTTCAACCGCTCTGTACGCCACCACCAACGGTGCGTCCGATCTAAAATTCTTGATGAAGTCGGTTTCGACCTGCAATCGCAGGGAGCCGAACACGGCAATAACGCAAATCACCATCGCAGCGAATGCAACTGCAACGGGCCATCGGTTTACCCATTTTAGAATCCACAAGAGACACCTTCTCAAAGGCTCATCGCCCGGGATTTCAAATAACTCATACGAAACGCCCAAACTTTTAGCAAATCGCGTGGGAGCAAGGGGCAGTAATGCCATGGTTGGAACCAACACAAATATCCCAACGAGAACCACCAGCGAAGCGATCGCCATCATGCATCCGTAATCTTGCACGGGTCCTACCTTTGCGAAGGCCAGCGACGCAAAGCCTATCGCATCGGTTATACAGGCCCATACGATAGGTCGCCACAAACCCAACATAGAATGCCGCAAGGCTTCTTCAGGAGTCGGCTGTGACTGCATCGCCCTTTGGTATCCAAGCATCCAGTGCATCGTGGTCGCAACACCGATCACCGTTACAATGGATGCAAGCATCGATGAGACCATGGTCAAATCCCATGCCAACCATTCCAACAATCCTCTTGTCACAATCAATGACCACTGCACAACTGCAATTGAAATAATCGCCCAACGAAGCGATCGAAATCCGATTAGAATGAGCAACGCGAGGGTTATAGTAGAAACAATGCTTAATCTTTTGCCGTCTTGTTCGATTTCATCAAACCCTTCCTCCACTATCACGGATTGTCCAACGAGCATTCCTTTCTCCAAAGCCTCGTCTGCGAGCGAGTCTCCTATTTGTCGAAGATTAAGCAGCGTTTCCTTGATAGCAATGGCGGTTTGGTTGGCGGGTTTTAAAAGGCATGCGATAGCGATCAAAGTCCCTTGGCGGCCGTGCGTTTGCCCCTCAAAGATCGCCTTAAATTCGTTGGCAATTGCATTGGCTTCATCCAATAGCACATGCTTTCTTCCTTTTCCCCGCAGCGTGCCGAACAGGGCAAAGGGTTGGTCCAATTGCCCCAGCATCTGATCGATTTTGGATAAGTCCATTGAAATCGCGACGCCTGGGAGTGCTTCAATGCGTTCGCGAATGCGTTGTAGCCGCTCCAACCCATTTCCGTCTTTTGCCCACAGTCTTTCATCGCGATACGCAAAGACAACAAGATCGGAAACACCGAACTTCGACTGCAAAAATTCAAAGTCTGTTCGAGTCGGATCGTCGGGTGCAAACATGCGATGCAGCGATCGATCGAAATGAAGTCGTTGCGAAGCAGGCCAAGCTACAACGAGCAACAGAATACTGATCGAGAACCAAACCCATCGCCAGCGAATCATTTGGAATCAGGTTCCAATTGGAATGCGCCGCGGCGTAAAAAAAGTCCGAACGTCAATGCAATGCATCCCCGCGCGTCGGGCGGCCTCGACACCAAGATCGGCATCTTCGAACACGACGCAATGCTCTGCCGCAGTTCCAAGTCGACGTGCCGCCTCAAGAAACACATCCGGTTCCGGTTTGTGTTTGGCTGTGTCCTCCGCAGTGACGACAGCGTCGAACCAATCGTGCATCGCAATCTGCAGCAACTGCTTTTGGATAATTGAGCGAAACCCTCCGCTCGCCACTGCAATCGGCTTAATGCCGCGATTTTGGCGAACGATCTCCACTACTGCCTCGATAGGAACCAACCATTCAATCCTGTCGAGAAACGCCTGCTCTTTTTCGTGAGCCACGGCGACCACATCGAGTGTAATCCCTTGCTCGCTGGCGAGCATCTCGACGATTCGATCGCTTGGAACGCCCCCTAATGAGTAGAATCGATCCTCAGAAAAGGAGATTCCATAACGCTCCATAGTCTCGTGCCAAGCCACGAAATGCACTGGCATCGAGTCGACCAATGTTCCATCGCAATCAAAGATTATCGCCTTGCTGTTCCGAACCAGATCCAATTCTCTAGGATTCAATCTGTTCACTTTCAACGATGTGATTCCAAAGGTCATGCGGTAATAAAGGGCGAGCCAACCACCCATCGATGCGATAACTGTTGGACAATTCCAAGTGTTCCATGGTATCCACGGAAATGCTGGTCATGAATATCTTAGTATTATCCAGTCTGCGATCTGCTCGTATTGTCCTCACCAATTCCAATTCGTCAAACGCCATTGGGCTTCCATTGCAGATTACGTAGTGAAACGGTTCGCTCGAGGTAATAGCTCTCAACGCAGTCTCGTGGTTGTTTACTGTGAACAATTGGCATCCGTGGAAAATCCCAACGGGCAATGAAAGCCCATTCGGGTTACAGGGCTCGTTCACGACTAGAATTTGAAGAGGATTCGCGAACCGACTAGATTGGTAGTCCGTCATTGATTCCGAAATCAATTGCGGATTCGACGTTCCAAATCCGTTGGGGTTTTCGATTAATCCCTTGAGCCAATCCGAGTCCAAATGAGCGATATCGTTTAGTAGTTCCCCGAGCACCTGATCGGCACCCAGTTCATCGCCCGCTGCACGACGTTGCTGAAACAAATGTAGACTGGCTTTGATATCCGCCAGACGCTGCGAAAATTGCAATACCGGCAGTTCGCTTTCGGGCGCATTGCTTTGTTCATAACCAACTGCATGATTAACAGCCATTGCGATGGCAGAATTGCTACCGCGAGTTGACATGGTAAGTTCACCTCGCATGATTTCGACGCTACGGGGCGCTTCGATGCCGATTTTGGCAACGCGGCCATTCACGTCAAGAATGCGAACGGTGATTCCACAATTTGGAAACACGATAGATTGATTGATTCGGCGACCTAAGATCAACAAGATTGAGACTCCATTCTTGCGCAGATAGATGTATGTTTTTTTGGACCCACCAATTAGTTTAACGCGCAGCCCAGTCCGTGTGGGAGTCAAGCACCGGTTCTCCAAAAATTCCCCAAGGTGCCTCGCTAGCAAAAAACGCCTATCGCCGAGTTAACACAAGCCTGTTTATGTTTGTATCCCATTGCGGCTAGCCCAGAAACGGATGACAATTCGTCCAGCCACCGTGAAATATTTTGACTGCTGATTTTTTGCGAGGAAAGACCATGTCGACGAAATCGGATTCACCGGACGTCACCGCTGTTAAGCCGTACATTTCACCGAATGACAATTCGGTGCCTGAGTTTACACTTAGGGCGATTACGCTGGGCTCCATTTTTGGCATCTTATTCGGTGCTTCGACTGTCTACTTAGCGCTCAAGGCCGGATTGACGGTGTCCGCTTCGATTCCAATTGCGGTCCTGGCAATCTCGATCGGCAAGCGGTTCTTGGGAACCAGTATCCTTGAGAACAACATCATTCAAACCTGTGGTTCTGCTGGCGAAAGCGTTGCTGCCGGGGTTGTCTTCACACTGCCAGCTTTCATTTTTTTGAGTGGGGACGTAGGCAAGGGGTATTTCGAAGTTGGGACGATCATGATGATCGCGATTCTCGGTGGGATCCTCGGCACGCTAATGATGATTCCACTACGTCGACCACTGATTGTCAAAGAGCACGATTCATTGCCTTATCCCGAGGGAACTGCTTGCGCGCAAGTTTTGATCGCAGGTGAGAAAGGGGGGAGTCTTGCCGCGACAGCATTTTATGGTCTTGGGTTTGCGATCTTGTACGCCCTGCTTCAGAAGGTGGTGCATGTGATTGCTGAAACGCCGAGGTACGTAACGAGCCTGAGTAACAAGTTTTTGCCCTCCGCATCGGTGGCTGGTGAGATAACTCCCGAATACCTTGGCGTAGGATACATCATTGGACCTAAGATCAGCGGAATTCTAGTTGCAGGTGGCATTTTTGCCGCCTTCGCGCTGACGCCGTTGTTAGCGACACTTGTGCCACAAGAGACCATTGTGGCACAACTCGAAAAACTAGCGATCAAGCCGGCAAAATTCGGATGGAATGCCGAAACGAAACAGTTTGCGGATTCGGCAGAAGCGATCTACCGAGCCTACATTCGACAGATCGGTGCGGGCGCCGTTGCGGCGGCTGGATTCATTACGTTGTTAAAGACGTTCCCAACGATCGTTGCTTCGTTCTTGGAGGCATTTCGATCGCTAACTCGTGGAAGCAAAGGTACGGTGGTTCGAACGGAAAAGGATCTTTCCATTTTAGTGGTTGTCTTCGGAAGTTTAGCGTTGGTCGTGCTAATGGGAATTCTACCGGGAATCCCGGGTGATACGGTGCTTAACAAATTGATGATAGGTGGGCTCGTTATCGTATTTGGCTTTTTCTTCGTGACGGTCGCGAGCCGAATTGTTGGGATTATCGGATCGTCCAATAGTCCTATTTCTGGCATGACGATTGCAACGATTATGGGGACCGCATTGGTCTTCATCGGTATCGGTTGGACAGGAACTTTTTATGAACCGATGGCATTGGTTGTCGGAAGCATTGTCTGTATCGCTGCCGCCAATGCGGGTGCAACCAGCCAAGACCTCAAAACTGGCTATCTGGTCGGTGCGACCCCCATGTATCAACAGTTAGCATTGTTCATCGGGGTTGTTGTTTCATCCCTGGTCATTGGCTTTACCGTCAAGTACTTGGACACACCCACACCGTTGATGCTGGAGAATGGAATCACACATGCTATCGGGGAGAAATACAATGCACCGCAAGCGACGTTGATGGCCACGCTAATAAAGGGTTTGCTCTCTTTCAACCTCGACTGGCAGTTTGTTCTTGCAGGATGTTTTGTTTCAGTAACCATGGAGTTATGCGGGATTAAGTCGTTGTCCTTTGCGGTAGGGCTGTACCTGCCTCTTGCAACTACCTTGCCTATCTGGATCGGAGGATTGATTCGCGGATTGGCCGACTATCTTAAGAATCGAGGAAAGAAGCCTAATGAACCGCACAACGAAGCGGAAGATGAGCTTGGTAAAGGAAATCTATTCGCAACCGGATTGGTAGCTGGGGGTGCTTTGGCAGGGGTAGTGATCGCATTGCTATCGGTCAATGAAGATGTCGCGAATTTCCTAAAGACATGGAGTGCTGAAAGTGGATTGAGCGGGGCATTGTCAGGAATTGTGCAAACTCTCGGTGTCGCCGAGGCACATGCCGGACATGTGGGATACCAACTTTTCGGTGTCTTCTGCTTTGCATTCATGGGAGCGGTGCTCTTTACCTTTGCACGACGCAAGTAGATTGGCGAACAGCTTGCGACTTGTTTAACCCGCGCAGCGGCGGGAGATCCCTGGCTACAGCTGTCGAGTCCCATCCGTCGGAGATTTCAGTATGCATGTGTCTGAGAAATGTTCCATGCGTTGAATTGGCTCTTGAAATTGCTGTCGAATCATGTGGCGTAGTTTTTGTACCGCGCGCGAACCTTACTTCGTACAGAGAAGGCTGCATCGTCCCAGCGTTTGCCCAACCACTCATCAAGCCAATCAGAATCTGCAAAGAGACCTAGGTGGATCGATTCTCTGGCTTCTCCCTCGCCGCCGGAACTGCGTAGATTGATCGCATTAATAACGATGAGTGCATCCAGGGGCGATATGAAGCCATCGCCATCCACGTCGAAGAAAGGTAGTTTGCTATCGGTTCGCGGTACCAAGCGTGCATTTTGCTGAGTATGGTATTGTGGTGAGTTGAGTTCATTGACAATCAACAAGACATCTAACGGCGACGTGGATGCATCGTTGTCAACGTCAGTGGGCATCCGAATATTTTGCCAAGATGCGGCGATAACGAGCGTTTGCGCATCAAATGTGGCCGGCGTTGCCTCAACGTGACCGACATTGTCTGTGGCGACAGAGTAAAAACGATAGGTATGGCCAACGGTTCCCGTATAGACTGCGGAAATAGCGGTCGATCCCTTCACAAACGCTATGAACGGTCCGTTATTATCTGAAACGAACACCGAGAATGACGCAATACCGGAGCCCCCTGCGTCGTCTTCGCCGGACCAGCTTGTGTTGAAGACAGCCGGGCTGGACGTCGGTAGGGCGGCCACGCTGCTGCTGGGCAGGCCAGCGTCGATCGTGTTGAGGGCCTCCTTGTTGGGGTCGGTGCCGGCGGCGGGATTCTGGGGATCGATTTGGTTGGTGGCGATGTAGGTTTGGCCGTCGAACCGAATCAGGCCGATGTTGCGGAGTGCGGTGCCGGAGATTAAGCCTGCTTTAGGCTGGATGATGAAGGAAAAATGCGCCTTGCCACGGCCAGTGCCATCTTCCGGAGGCAGGAAGCCGGTCAGCACGTCTGGGGGCAGGGAGGTGGTGGGATCGAGCGACTGGAACACGGCACTGACAAGACCCGTGGCGGAATCGAACGTGAGTTCAACCTGGACGTCGAACGTCTGGTTGTTGTAGACCATCGACATCGTGTCGAAGTGGTTCGCACGTCCGTCGGGCACGGCCACGATCGTGTCGCCGAAGCCGAACTCGGTGAACTGGAGCGTGTTCCAGTCGAGGTTGGCCGAAAGCTGGTCGGTGACCTCAACGCGCTGCGCCGGGGCGGTGGCCGGCTGGGCTGGCGCCGGCACGCTGCCGGGGCCAAGGTTTTCGAAGTCAATCCGGTAGGGAATGACGCGATCAGCAGGAATATACGCGGCGACACCGTAGCCAGCGGCACCGAGCTTTTGGTTCGGATCCAATGCTTGCGGAACAGGAACGGGTGGAACGCAGGGTTTGGTAATATCACCAGTGGGCGTGCGGATGATTGTGGGGAGGCATACGGGAGGAGCAGGAGGAGTAGGAGGCGGCGGCGGGGGCGGAGGGGATTTCGGGTAGATCGGGTCAGGATACAACTCTTTACATACATCTGATTTTTTAAAGAGCAGCCTTGCGACAGCGCAACCGAGCTTATAGAAAGCTTCCCCGTTCTCGCTCGGATCCCCGCCAGGGAGGCCACCACGACTGCCGCCACCACCATGACCCGAGGGGTCTATGACACTTACTGGATTGTTTGCCACATAGGCATAGAGGTTTGTTCCTCCGGCGATGCCAATGGGATCGCCTTGGGTGAATCGACCCTGGTCCGGCGCGTAATCTCGGTCCCGCATGACATATAACCCGGAGCTATCCTCCATAATTCCAAATTGGCCGACAAACGTGAAAGGATTCGGAGTCGATCCGGTGGCACTCACTCGCTCGCCGAAGGGGAGATAACTGTAGCTGTTAATGACGTTTCCGCTTTGACCTGTCAGGTTCGCGGTGCTGCCGATGGCATCGAAACTATAGAAGGCAGCCGTGCCGACTGAGTCGACGCGGCTGGCCAGCCCTAGTCCCTGCGTATAATGCGCGATGAGGCCGCCCGCGCCGAATTCCCCCATCACGGAGCCGATTCCCGTAGGATCGATCAAGTATTCGATGCGTTGCCCGCCGACGATCACCGCCGTGCGGTTGCTGAAGACATCATATTCGTATTGCCAGACGCCCTGCGGGGTCTGAACGCGGGTTAGCCGGTTCTGCAAATCGTAGGTGTAGGTTTTTGTACCGCCCGGGCCAATCTCCTGTGTGAGGTTGCCGTCGAGGTCGTAGCTGAAGGTGGTCGAGCTGGCGGCCGTGTACTGGTTCAGGCTGTTGGCGGTGTAGTTCGCGGTCACGCCATTGAGCACCGTGCGAATGCGGTTGCCGAGCGCGTCGTACTCGTAGCTTAAGTCTTGATTCGGAGTGCCGGGGTTGGTCGAGGCGAACACAGCCTTGATGAGTTGGCTGGTAGGGTCGTAGGAGTAGGTCCAAACGCCGTCGGGCGTGGTGGCAGCGATGCGGCGGCCACTCAGATCGTAGGTGTAACCAAAGGCGGCGCTAATAGAGCTGTCTGGGGCGTGATGCGTGATGCCGACAACCCGGCCGGCCACATCGTAAGTGTACACCGTGAAGGTTCCGTTTCCCTTGACTTCGCGGCTGAGCCGCCCGGCGACGTCGTAGGTGTAGCGGACGATCAGAGAGTTCGCTCCGTCGCGCAATTGGTCCAAGCGGCCCGCCGAGTCGTAGGCGTACTGCACGGCAAAGCCCGACTGGTCTTCCAGTCGCGTCCGCCGGCCAGCTGCATCGTAGGCATATAGAATCCAGCGGCCGGTGGGGTATTCGACGCGCGTCAGCCGGTCGGCGGCATCGTAGCTCAGCGTCGTGGCGCCGCTAGCATCGGTCGCTTTCTGCAGCCGGCCGAGCAGGTCGTAGGTGTAGTCCACGGTCGTGCCGTCCGAGCGCGATTCGTGGGTCACCTGTCCGGAAGCGTTGACCGTCTGGTCGTTGGTCTGACCCCGGCGATTCGTCAGCACGTCGAGGTTGCCTTGCAGATCGTAGGTGGCTCGTTCGACACTGTTGTCGGCGTAGGTAGTCGCGGTGACATCGCCCTTCGCGTTGTAGGTATAGCGGGTGATGCTACCGCGCGCGTCGATGAGCGACAGCGGCTGATTAAACGGTCCGCCGGGCATGAGTGAGGTGGTCGCCCCCAATTCATCGGTCAAAGTTCGCATCGTGCCGGCGGTCGTCCAAGTAGTGGTTTGAGAAGCCCCTTGGGCATCCGTCTGCGTGACTGGGTTTAAGTGGGCGTCGAATTGCGAGTTGACGTAGTAACCGGTGCTGTCCTCGACCCGCGCCACCTTCCGGTTCTTATCGAAGAAAATTTTCGAGAAGACGTTGCCCGCGTCGGTGATGGTCACGGCGCCGGCGCTATCGTACGCGTAGCTCGTGCGGCCAATGTTTGCGCCCAGGAAAGTCGCTGTCAGGCGGCCGGGCGGATCGTACTCAAACGTCTGCGTTACGCCGCTGGGATCGGTGACTGACGTCAAGGCATACTCGCGGGCGGCCCCGCTCGCCGTGCTGTAGGTGTAAGTCGTCGTGCCTGCTGGGCCGGTCGCGGTGAGCAGGAGGCTGTCGGTCGGGTCATAGCCGAAGGTGGTCTGGCGGCCGTACGGGTCGGTGATGCTCGCGATGTGGCCCGCCACGTTGTACGTGATCCCGATAGCCAAGCCGTTTGAATGGGTCAGGCTGGTGAGCCGGTTGATCGTATAGCCGGCGGTGATCGTGTTGCCGTGAGTGTCGCGGACGAGATCGAGCCGGCCATTGGCGAGGAAGCGGGTCACGGAGCCGCTCGTCTCGGTCAGCTCGTAGGCCCCGCCGGCCACCTTGCGCAACGTGCCGGTGTCGCCGGTTGGGCTGAAGTAGGTGTTGGCGCGGCGGCTGTCGGGCTGGAACCGCCGCTGGGCGTCGGCCGACAGGTGAACGATGACCGTGCCGTCAATAAGCGGTTCCGCGAACTGCTGCCAGGAGGCGTTCCAGCCTCGGCCGAACGGACCGATGGCGTAACGTTCGGTGATCGTGTTGCCGAATGAGCGGCTGAAGGTGAGCGGCAAGCCGGGCGACGCCGCGCTCGCATCCACGGCCGAGGCAATCGTCCCCACCGGGTTGAGGCCGAGCGCCTGTTGCAGCTCGAAGCCGTAAAGCTGCTCGACGCTCGAAACGTGTTCGCCCAGGCGGCCGAGGTAGAGGGCATTGTCGCCGAGCATGCGGACGTACTCGCCCCAGGTCGGTCCGACTTGGGCTTGCAGGTTGCCGAAGACGGCGGTCCAAGCATCGGCAGCGATCCAACCGGGCCGCAGCTGAGCCGCGAGCAATTGCCAGTCGATCGTGGTCGGGTCTCCCGCGGTGTGGACTCCCAGTTCGAACTCGACCCCGGTGTCGCTGAAATCAATCGGCAACTGCAGGCCGACGTAATAGACCGGCACGCGGATGCGCTCGCCGGGCTGGAGCACGCCCGGTGCGGCGCCGCTGGCGTAGATCTGAACGGAGTTCGCGAAGCCATCGGGAAGGGCCGAGGTCCAAAAGCCTTCCGTCACCCGTGACTGGTCCAGCGTGAGTATGGGGCGGTCGCTGTTGTCGGGATCGCCGGACCGCAGGACCAGAATCGGCGCGGCCATCGGCACGGCGCCGATGTTTTCATATTCGACGTAGAGCGTGGCGACGGCGTGCCGGCCAAGAAACGCCGGTAGGATGAGGTGCGTCTTCAGTTTTCCGACCCCCAATGCACCGACCTGGAAGGCTCCAGGCAGGCTGTTGCTGGGGCCAGTGGGTAGTGTTGCGCGGATGCCGTAGTTGCCCAGGGTTGCTCCGCTCAGATCCAACGTCGCCGTGGCCTGGGTTGTGGAATCGATGCTGACTTGCTTGGCCGGAATTGAGACGCCGCCGCCGACCGGCACGAGATCGAACTGCGTTCCGGGCACAAAGCCCAGACCGCTGATCGTGAACTGCAACCGTTCGCCAACTCCGCCATAATTGGGCGTCACGTCACGTGCGAGAACGAGCGGGGCCTCGACCAGCAGCGTGAAGTCGCTCGCGTTAAAAACGCGGTCACCATAGACCAAGATGTACCACACGCCGGGCGCCGCGAGCGGCACCGCGACTTGATGGTCGGCCCCACTTGCTTCAAAGCGCGCATCGGACGTTTGCCGGGTCGGCGGCGCACCGAGTCTGGCGTAGATCTCGGTGCGATCGGTGTTGGAAGCATCGTCGAAGTGAATAAGCAGAGGAACGCTTCGGGTGACATCGACTTTAAAGAGCTGGACGAAGCCGGAACCGGACAGCGATCCGTGGTAGGTTTCGCCCAGGGCCAGCGCCGTCTGACTGGTGGCGTCCAGACGAAACGTGTAGGCACCGATGCCGGTCGAGGTGCCCGCCGCTTGCAAGGCATACGAGCCGGTGGTCGGCAGGTTCACGAGCCCCGAGTCAGCGAGCAGATCGGTGAAACCGACGAACCCGGTTGGGCCGGTCAACTGGAAGCGGATGCCTGGTGATGCGGCAGCGACCAGATGAAACTGAACTTGTTGATTGGCATTTGCCGAGAACGTCCAGCGGTCGGTGCTGAAATGACTTTCCAGAAGTCCGGTAGCTCGTTGATTCAGGACGAGCGGGCGTGTGTCGAGAGTGGCCTCGTAGGCCGACAGCAGGTAGTTCCCCACCGCCGTCGATTGCAAGGGGCTGGCCTGAACGCGAATCGTGTAGATCCCGTCTGCGGGAACTGTGAAGCCGAGGAGTTGCAGCGATTGGCCGTTCATGGTTCCCGCCGCCGTGCCGATCACGTTGTTCGCCGGATCTAGGACCTGAATGTGAGCGAAGCCGAGTGCGGGGTTGAGGCCGCTCGTGGGGTTCAGAAAGATGGTCAGTGCTTGGCCGGCGCGAGCAAAGAACGTCCAGTCGTCAATTTCGCCGGCGACGGAAATGTTGCCGGCGTTGGGAACGTTGAGTTTCAGCCGACCGCCGTCAGTCGCGCCCGCCGGGACAACGCGCGTGCTGCGATCGGTCCAGTCGCCCACGAGCGAAACGGTCGCCCCGAGGGGAGTGGAAACAGTGGAGTAGATCACGCCCGAGGCGCCGCCCGCCGACGCGACGAGGCTGCTCGTGCCGGTCGTCGCCACGATGATCACGCCAGCGCCAATCGTGAGCCGCCGATTGGCTTCAACCTCGAACGCGCCACCCGATCCGGAGAACACCACGGTGCCCGTCCCGCTGAAGTCTTGGTTGCTCCCCGCAAACGTCAGCTTTCGGTTGGCATTGACGATCAATTGGCCGCGGCTGAGCGTGAATCCGCGTTTGACCAGTGCGTCAGTTTGCACTTCGGCGACCCCAGTGAGTGTAACGCCATCGAGCGTGCCTCCGTTAATTAGGAGCTTTCCGCTGCCTGACGTGCCGATCGTCCCGCCGCGGATCGAGCCCGTGAGACTGACATCTCCGGCGAAGGCAAAGGTGCTGCCAGCATTGTCCAGCGCGCCGGTCAGGTTGGCCAATCCGCCGCTGCGCGTGATAGTTCCCATGCTGGCGGTCGTAAAGCTACCGCCGAAGTTCACCCTGCCGCCCATCGTGGTAATCGTGCCCGTATTGGTCCACGCGCCGCCCAGGTTCAACGTGGAGTTGGTCTCGCTCAGATTGGCCGTGTTCGTCCAATTTAATGCGTTAATCGACAGGGAACCGCCATTGATCGCCTGGATCGTGCCCTGGTTCTTCCAGCTTACACCGCTGAGATTGAACGCCCCACCGGCGACGTCCACTTGAATCGTCCCTTTGTTGATGAAGCTCGGATCGGTCTCCAACCCTAGGCCGCCCCCAGGATAGCCAAATAGGACGCTCTTGCCGCGAATGGTGATCCCCGTGTCAAAAGTGACCGTGGTGGCCGGGCTGGAAGTGCCGATGAAGCTGTCGCGGAAGCCGCCGACGACAATCGTGCCCGTGCCCATGAGCGTCTGCGTACCTGCGAAACGCAACACGCCACGGCGCAGGCCCTCGGTATCGCCAATCAGCACGGTGGCATTATTGAGCGTGACGGTGTTGGCGAACGTCACCCCGGCATTTCCCACGGTGGTGATGTCGAGCGTGCCACTCAACGTAACGTTATCTAGGGTTGCCCCCGTGGTCACGTCTCCCGTGGCCGTAAAGGAAGTGCTGGCAGCAACGCTGACCGCGCCCTTTTT
>JAYVBW010000672.1:0-1813 GCA_043750255.1 Pirellula sp. | reverse complement strand
ATCCGAGATAGGTTCCGCTATCCGATTGAACGGCATTAATTTCTACTAGATTATTTGGAGCAATTGTCCTGTGCCATTGAAGCCACAATTGCCAACCATTCAGTTAGCCATAAGGAGTTCGCGCCTCCGCTGGCGTTTGCGACAACCCAATCGGGATGATACGTGTTGGAGCGTGGAAATTGGTCAACGATGAGGCTGTTTGTGGGAATCATAACTTGATTTCTTAAAAATTTCGTGGCCAAGCAGCCGGATCATGTACAAACTTAAGCGAGCTAGTCGTTCAGTCTGCGGATGAATTCGACGAGCGACTGAATTTGTTGATCCGTTAGTTTGTCGGCAAATCCAGGCATTTTGTCACTCAGCTTGTGTTTGATGCCACCGTTGCGAATCACCTGCAGGATGTGCGAGTCCGTAACGCTAGCTTGCCATTCCATATGTTTTAAATTGCGTGGGCGAACGGCCAAAGTGGAAGCGATATGTCCGTTGCCGCTGCCATCACCATGACATCCCGAACAGTGCAAGCGAAACAGATCAGAGCGAGTCATCGTCGTTTTTACAGCACCGTTCTTTGGAGTTTCGCATCCGGGCGTGGTGAACAAACACACCGAACACAGTATCGACAAGACTGCAACGCTAAGTGGCGAATGAAAAGGAAGCCGAGGCCAAAGGCACTTGGAGCCACCGTAATTCATATGATTTTCAGCATATTCTAGTTGTGCGGCAGATTGAATCCCACCCATCATCAGCCGCAGGGCGCTAGCCCAATGCCGCTGACTTTGGTAGCGGTACGGCGCGAGCCGTCCGGTGTTGTGCTGAAAACTCGTGAAAAACCGGGTGGCTTGCGCCACTCCGCTACAAGAAATGGCTCCTGCGGGGCCAAAGTCAGCGGCATTGGGCTAACGCCCTGCGGCTAATGAATAATCCGGGCTAGCATCCGATTGGATTGTCAATCGTGGAAATCTGTCGAACGCTCAATTGAAAAACGCTAGCGCACCGAGGGGTGTGCTAGCGTCCAGCGTATTAAGTTGATTCGATGGACATCAGTCTGGTAACGTAGCGACTTCTCCGCCGCTGGCCGTTCCTATAGATCCCCAGACACCGTAAGGAGATGGTCCAGCGGTTCTTGGCATCGGAAAGGACAAATTGCCTGTGTCGATGCTATCGCTAATAAACCTTACCGAACCATCAACCATGGAAGCATTCACACCACCAGTATGGTAGCTGTTTGCCGAGTAGATACCCGGTTGCCATTCACCTTGTGCGTTCGCACATGAGGGAGAGTTGGGAGGTAAAATTGCTGTGAAGCCACTGTTCATAGTAAAACCAGAAGCCCAAGATTCGCCTTGGCGATGGTGCGAGGGCGGAAAAGCTCCAATGATCGTGCCGTTTGGTCCTCTGGTTCGCTGACAAACGATAGGGGCAGCGGCCATCGTGTCCGTAGGAATCATTGTGTAATGGCCACGCAATTTGCCTTGGCTTTGAAACACGCTAATTTCGCTGAAGGAAAGCGTATTCGATGTTCCATCCGTTACCTCTCCCAGTGACTTCCCCGCGCCTGGGCCACCAGTACGGAGCGCAGGGTGAGTCCAAACGATCGAAAACATACCACGTGCCGACCGACTTCCCCATTCTCCGTTATGTCCACCATCGGTGCCGAATATCGAATCGCCAAAATTCGTTGCGTATCCAACCGGAGCTTGGTCGTTAGACCAACCATTTCCTTGAGCACCCGGATCCGATGGGCACAAGAATCCCGGTATACGCGTTTTATAAGCGTGGTAGGGGCGAAGCGAATGCGGTCCAAAGGGTCGTG
>JAYVBW010000671.1:0-3679 GCA_043750255.1 Pirellula sp. | reverse complement strand
GGCACTTCGCGAACGTGCACTTTCAGAATGGCTTCACGGCCCTTGAGCGTCGGCCTTCCCACGGTAATCAGGCGATCGAATCGGCCTGGACGGAGCAAGGCTGGATCTAAAACGTCAGGCCTATTGGTTGCGGCGATGATGATGACCGAATCCGTTGGCGAGAAACCATCCATCTCACCGAGGATTTGATTGAGGGTTTGTTCTCGTTCGTCATGCCCACCCCCAAGCCCCGCGCCTCGTTGACGGCCCACCGCATCGATTTCGTCGATGAAAATAATTGCCGGTGACTGTTCTTTGGCAGTTGCAAACAGATCGCGAACTCGCGATGCTCCGACACCGACGAACATCTGAATAAATTCGCTGCCATTGACGGAAAAGAACGACACGCCAGCTTCGCCCGCGACGGCCCTAGCGAGTAGTGTTTTGCCTGTTCCTGGCGGTCCATTAAGCAGGACACCCTTGGGAACGCGTCCTCCTAGTTTCTGGAACTTTTCGGGCGACTTGAGAAACTCGACGATTTCTTGTAAGTCTGCTTTGACCCCTTCAAGACCTGCGACGTCATCAAAGGTGATGTTTTGGTCCGAAGGCTCAAAGCGTTTGGCGGTCGATTTAGTGAAGCTGGTCAGGAAACCGCCCCCCATCATGGAGTCGCGGCTTCGACGAAAGAACATATACAAGCCGACAATGGTCACAATCAACATCGAAAGGAAAATCAGCATCATTATCGTACTGAGCGTTCCACCTGGTACGATATCGTATCTAAATGGGTTTTGCGGCTTGGCAACAGCAGTTGGATCATTCGGGTCAACCACCTGTGTCTCAATCGACTTCGCCCGTAGAGCATTGAGCTTTGAAAACAATGCGGACTGCGTTTCCGCTCCCGAAGGAATAAATAGATCGAAATCCTTTTTGTATTTTTCCTTAGATCCATCTACGCCTTCTTTGGGTTTTTGGAGCTTGCCGGAGTAGTCGTAGGAAGGCGGCTTTTCAGGCGCGACAATGAATTTTCCCTGAATATAAGATTCGTAAACGGTAAGTTGCTGGACATTATCTTTGTCTAGCTGTTCCAAAAAGAAGCTGTAATCGATTCGTGAGCTGGTCATTCCTGGCAGGAAAAACAGCATCGAAAAGACCGCTAGCAAAATAAGGGTAACCATCCAGAAACCTTGGCCGCGTCGAACCGGTTGGGCTACTGGGCCTTCGTTTTTTTCCTCCCGAGGAGTTTTGCTCATATTCCTATGCTGTCCGTATCGCCTATTTAGAAATGAAATTGGGTAAACCAGGCTGCCCCACATTGTAGCGGGCCGCCCAATCTACTGGCAGGGCTATCAATTTTCCACAGGTTCTGTCTTGGCTTTCTCGGCGTTTTTTGGTATTTCCGACAATCGTCCAATTTTTATTTAGATTTCGAGAACCAAAATGAACCTAATCACCATTCGTTCAACCGAACTCTCGACGGATTCGCTCTTCGCATTGATTGAGTCTAAATTGCATCTTCTGACTGAGATGCAAGCCATGACACTAACGCAAACGGATCTTGTATCGCAGCACGATATGTCTTCATTAATGACCCTTCTCTCACGAAAACAAGAATTGATGGGAGCACTAGGAAACGTGCAATCGGAGCTTGTACGCTTTCAAGGCCAAGATCCTGAACAGCGATCATGGTCCAGCGAGTCCCGTCGAAAAACCTGTCAGCAAATGGTAGCTCGCTGCGATCAATTGCTGCAAGAATTGATTGTGATGGAGGATCGCTCCCTCGGTAGCATGAATCTGCAACGCGAATCGGTAGCGGCCCAGCTTCAACAAAATTTCAACGCTTGTGCTATTCAGAATGCATACCACTCCAGCGACCTCGAAGAATCATCGTTCGATAGCTCGTTGTCGTTCGAGGGTTGAGCATTCCATTAATATAAGGATCTAAGCATGTTTTCGAATCCAGCCCTTAAAAGCCTCGAACAAACAGTAGCCTTTACGGAACGTCGACACGCAATCTTGGCAGGCAACATTGCGAACACGGACACCCCAGGTTATCGATCCAAGGACCTCTCCGTAGACACATTCCAAAAGAGCTTGCGCGATGCCATTCAAGCGGATCGCGAGGAACGGGATATGTCACCTGGACTGAGGCTGAGTTTGCTTGGAGCACCCAATCAAGCCACGACGCCATCCTTTGCTGATACAAAGAAAGTTGCAATGGAAAGTGTTCGCGATTCCATGAAACAGATTGTTTACCATGACGGCAGTGACGATAGTCTCGAAATGCAAGTCACCCAGATTGCGAAAAATCAATCGATGCACACAATGGCCGTCGCCATGATGAAGACTCAGTTTCGACAATTGCAGATGGCAATCACCGGATCGGCCAATGTTTAATTTGAGCAAAGCGACCAACCACTAGTTCATTGCGAGTCTTTATCTTGCCATCGCTTGCAATCAATGGCACTTGGCTGACCTCGCCTGAATTGCTCAGTCAAACAGACGACGCCACCAAGGTTTTTCGAGAGGTACTGTTGGCTTGGGTTCTGGACGCACTGTTTTCATCGGCTGTGTTGCAATCACATTTCCTTTGGGCTTGGAGATCGCCTTTGGCATCGTTTCTCCTCCTGTAGAAAACTCCACGTGAAGCCTAAGTGCTCCAATCTGAAGAACTTGGCCTGGCATCAGTGCCGCATGCTTCACACGCTTATCGTCGACATAAATTCCGTTCATTGACTCCAAATCCCTGACGACCAGTGTCCCCTCGCCGTTGAATGAAAACTGGCAGTGCTGGCGACTGATCGAAGCGTGCTCGATACAGACCTGGCAGTTCGAGTCTCTTCCGACGACTCCCGGTGGCATCAACGTCCAAGAAGATTTTTCCAGATCCTCCACATGATTCTGCAGAATAAGTTGGTAATACATTTATCGTCGTCATTCGGAAAAGTTTAGAAAATAAGAGCTTGTGAAAAGTGGCCTGTTGGCATCAAGCTATCAACAAACCTCAGATCATTCTAAACCGACAAGCGAGACAGATTGCATTACGGGAAGGCATAACGGAGAAAATGCGTATTTCTATTCGAAAAGTACGTGGTTACGATCGGAGAATACGCTGTGTTTCGTTTCCAACGAGGTGCGTTTCGCCCATGCCGTGCTCAAGGAACTTGTGTTCTTTGTGGTGGATACTAGTTGGACAACGGCCGAACCCTGATTCGAAGCGTTGAGGAACTTGGGCGATTTTCTTTTTTGTCTTTTGCAGCTAACTTTTTTGCTGGCGTTTCAATTTCGGGTGGCGTCTCCTTTTCCTGTGGATCGACCACTATAAAATCCCAATGAGACAAAAGAACGTCTTTTGCCGACTTTACATCGACGACGAATCTATCGATCGGCAATTCGGAAGCCTCTGCATTGAAAAAAAAGTCTCCGTTAGTTCCCGCGATCGGAATTGCAGTGAACTCTAAGTATTCGACCTCTGGTAATTTCCCCGGTAGATCCATCCCCAGTTTCCGAAGCTGCTGGGCACCGAGTTCCCAGTTCTCGATTGGAATTTGAAACTCAACAAGCATTGATCCTTTTTCGATTTCTTCTGCGGCTTCAACACGCTGTTTTTCAGCGCCAAGTGAACTGCTTTTGCCTAAAGACTCTTTTATTGGATTGTCCACGGCCTTTTCCGCAAATGCGATACCGGAGTGCTGGTCAA
>JAYVBW010000670.1:0-3072 GCA_043750255.1 Pirellula sp. | reverse complement strand
TCGCGGTGGCAACTGGACCTTCGAAATGCAATTGGGCGAAATCGAGACTCTCAATGCCTTTAGTATCAATCTACAAGAAAGCTACGGCGGGTTGCTAGCTGTCTACACCGTCACCAACACAAACGATAGTGGGGCTGGCTCGTTCCGCCAAGCGATTATCGATGCAAATGCGAATGCCGTTGCAGATACCATCAACTTTAGCATCAGCTCAGGTTACCAAACGATCAATTTGGCGAGCATTCTACCGCAAATCACTGGCACGGTTACTATCGATGCGACGACTCAGTCCGGTTATGCGGGGGCACCCCTGATCGAAATTAACGGAGCAAGCTTCGCTGTAGCCACGGAGCAAGGTCTAGAGTTGGGCGAAAACGCAGACTACTCCGTCATTCGGGGGCTCGTCATCAACCGCTTCGCAACCAACGGCATCTATCTCAATGGAGCGGACAACGTCACCATTGCCGGGAACTACATCGGCACTAACTCGACCGGCTCCACAGCCCAGGGGAATGCGACTGGTATCTACATTGAGTCTACTTCAATCGGCAATACGATAGGTGGCACGACCGCAGCGGATCGCAATATCATTAGCGGAAACACCTCCCGCAACATCGAAATCGTGGGTAGCACCAACGCGGTTTATGGAAACTACGTTGGTACTAACGTCACAGGTACAAGTGGAATCGCAGGTACAGTGTCAAGCTCAATCAGGGTAAGCGGAGGTACCGGAAACTTGATCGGAGGCTTGAGTGCTGGGGAAGGAAACGTGATCACGAGCGGTGGAAATGCCGGAGTCAACCTCAGTGCAGGTAGTGGCCACATCGTGTCGGGCAACATCATCGGCATGTCTGCGGACGCGTCGACGACAATTGCCAATACCAATGATGGGATTGCAGTTGCTACAGCGTCGACAGGAAATGTTTTCTCGCAGAACCGAATCTCGGGGAATGGTGGGCTAGGGATCGATTTGGCCGATAATGGAGTAACGGCAAACGACACGGGTGATGCCGATACCGGCGCCAACAATCTTCAGAACTATGCGGTCATCAGTTCCGTCGTCGTGGTCGACCCATACACGATCCGCGTCTCGGGCTCGCTCAATAGTATCGCGACCACGAACTACCGCATCGAATTCTTCTCAAACGTCAGCGGTGACTCCTCGGGGTTTGGAGAAGGCCACACCTATATTGGTTTTATCAACGTCCTAACAAATGGGTCCGGCAACGCAACATTCAATACAACACTCTCAGGAAGCTTCACCGCAAATAGCTTTCTTTCTTCGACCTCGACCCGTTTGACGGCTGGATTGGTCGCGGTCGAAACGTCCGAGTTCTCCGCAAACGCCTCCATTCGACCTGACATCGGACTATGGGTGTCCGCAGATACCAGTGCGACGACATCGTCTGGATTCACCTACAACGATGGGCAAGTTGCGAGGATTACATCGCCCAGTCTCGCGTTGGGTTCTGGAACTACTTCCGGTAGTTTTTCGCAAGTCTTTGATATCGATACTTTCGCGAGTGATGGCAACGCGGATATAGACGGCTTGTACTGGGTAAATTCGACCGTCATTGTCGGGACAGGTACCACGTATACACTTCAGCGTGGCGACGTCTTGCTATCGACCGCAAGCAGTGAAACGTTGGGAGGAGTGTCTGTACTCAATAGAGATATTGTGGTCTTCCGCCCAACTTCTGTGGGCGACTACTCCTCGGGAGCGTTTACCGTACTTCTGCAAGATCCTGGCGGTACTGGGAATAACATGAAAGATTTCGCATTAGTCGAAACTCAGATGACTATCGGTGGCACTACGCTCAACGCTGGCGACTTTCTCATTGTCCTTTCCAGTTCCACTTACGACAAGGACATCCAGCGCTTTCAGACAATCAATACCGGCGCAACCACAACCGGTACCCTCTCGCTGTTTCTCGACGGCTCTGCGACCGGAGTGGGAATTGGTCAGCAGATCCTCGCGGTCGAGTTGGTCCAGCAGAATACGACACTAGGTGGTGTCAGTCTCAACCAGGGACAATTGGTGCTTGGACTAGCCTCTTCCGATACGACGGTCGGTACTAACAACCAAAGCTATACAGAATTCGATCTGTTCACCTTGACTCTAACGGCCACAGGAACAAGTTCTAGCGGTAGCGCGGCGATGTTATTTCGAGGAGGCGATGTAGGTCTTTCCGCTGGCGGTGAGAGATCGGATGCAGTAACTTTCGCCGACATATACAACAGTGCACCGGTGCTGAATAGCGCGATGTCGCCAACTCTGAGCGCGATCCTCGAAGACGCGGGCGCCCCATCGGGTGCCGTTGGGACGTTGATTTCCAACGTGGTGGATTTCTCTCTGGTTAGTGGCGGGATCGACAATGTCTACGATCGCAACTGGGGAGCACAGCTAGGCATCGCGATCACCGCAGTGAACTCCACCAACGGCAACTGGTGGTACTCGACAAACGGCGGGACCAATTGGACAGCGATGGGAAGCGTTAGCGCAGCGTCGGCTCGATTGTTGGCTGCGGACGCGAACACTCGAGTCTACTTCCAGGCGAATGCCAATTACAACGGCACGATATCGGATGCGATCACGTTTCGCGCCTGGGACCAAACCACTGGCACCAACGGAACCCTCGTAAGCACTTCGACCAATGGCGGCTTCACCGCTTTTAGTACAGCAACCGAAAGCGCTGCGCTGACAGTCACCGCAGTCAACGACGCACCTGTTTTGGCCGATACGGTACTGAGTATAACAGTCGCTGAAGATGCCGGTGTACCATCGGGCGCGGTCGGTTCGCTCGTCAGTTCTTTTACGGGCGGTGTTAGCGATGTCGATTCCGGGGCCGTCAAGGGAATTGCGATTACGGCCAGTGTCGAGACGAATGGCACTTGGTACTACACTACCAACAATGGAACGACCTGGACAGCCGTCGGTACGGTCAACGCGACGTCTTCCTTGCTCCTGGCTGACAATGCTAATACACGCTTATACTTCGCACCGGGCTTAAATTACAACGGAACATCGGCTTCGGCATTAACCGTTCGGGGATGGGATCAAACGAGCGGCACGGC
>JAYVBW010000669.1:0-2145 GCA_043750255.1 Pirellula sp. | reverse complement strand
TTGATTAAGGGTTAGGGCACCATTTCCCGAAATTCGAATTGCATCGGGGGTGGGTAGAATACCAGGATTGTCTGGCCGTGCAAAGGCAATTTTGACTTGCCGCAATGTCCCCGGCAGGCATACTATATGTGTAGAAATGTTAAATTACGTTACGAAGCCTATTCGTCTGAAGTTGGTTTCGTACTTCAAATTTTTCCGCACTTTGGTTTTGAGGTAAGACGATGGCCGTAAATGTATCAGAAGATGCTGCTTTGGAACTCAAACGAGCCCACACAGAAAGCAATCTAACCGAGGACACCTTTGTTCGAGTTGGTGTTTTGGCGGGAGGATGCGCAGGTTTTGAATACTCTTTGAGCTTTGATGACAAGTTTGACGAGCAAAAAGACAGCCAGTATGACCAGCATGGCGTTCGAGTCGTTGTAGACAAAAAAAGTGCATTGCTGCTCGATGGAGCGGTGATTGGCTGGCATAAAAGCTTGGAACGCCAGGGATTCACCTTCGAGAATCCAAATGCAACCAAGTCCTGCGGCTGCGGCAAGTCGTTCCAGTAAGAAGTCGGCTACAGCATCCAAACATAGAATTGGGGTCATACTGAGCCGCAGAAGCTTTGCGATTTCGTAAACCGGTGGGCGCTAGCCCCGGGCTCAAATTGCGTAGCAATATCGCTTGTTCGGCGGCTATTTCACTTGATGCGCAGCCAAAGGCTTGTGTGTACGGGTCTCAAAGTACGTGCCATTGGGCGCTAGCTGCGCTGTGAACAAGCCGTGCTAGTGCCGTATTTTAGCAGCGATCCGCAGGCTTCAGTTGGGCATCCTGCGTCGCCTTTGGCTCGCCGTTAAACGTCTCTGATCGACTAGGTTGCGCGTTGTGCTGGTGCTGCTCATTAAAACTCGCTCACGAGCAATTCGCCGTCAGCCCTGTTCCCAAGTTGGCTTAGTAGTCTTTTGTTAATGGATAGTGACAAGAAATGCACCGATCCATCTGCGTAAGCAAAGTTTGCTCCGCCAGTGTGGTAGCTGCTAAATCCGCCAACCGTCATCGAGCCTGTTAAGTCGACAAACGGTACTGGCTCATTTTTTGATGTCAGCCTAGGCGGCGATTGGAAGCTCCCTGTATTTCGCAGAGTTGCACGGGTTCCAGATGCCCATCCCAAGCTGCCTGGGCCTGGCAGCATTTCGCCCAGTAGAATGGTTTGCGACGATCCGTCCAGAATCTGACTGAATCGCAAACGACTATTCAAAAAGAAAACTCCGTTGTTGTCCACATCGATCGGCGCTTCCGAGTCGTGATGACAACCCGCGTAGTTGCTAATGCCTACTTCTTGATCGTCACCAATTGGACCTCTATCGGGCGACGATGGACAAATAACAGCAGGTATTCTTATCCGTCGCGCTGCCTGATTCGAAGCGGCGTAAGTACCCGCTTCTTGGTCAAAATGTTGGTAAAGCGCAGACTGTTCCATTAGCGGGAGCACTTGAACTATCCAGCTCACATGTTGGCCGATGGGTTCGTTCCGAATGGGACCGGTTGCATTGATGACTCCTGACGGAAAGTGCTCCGTGCCAAACTCGTGCGTATGAACCGCTAATGCCAGTTGTGCGATGTTGTTCATGCACTGACATCTTCGAGCCGCTTCGCGTGCCGCTTGAACTGCAGGCAAAAGCAAGCCGACTAAAATACCGATAATCGCAATCACTACCAGGAGTTCAACCAGCGTAAATGCATGCCGTCTCGCGGAGCGGGTCATGTTTGACGCAGTTGAAACACATGAGCGCTTATAGTTATTGGACATAGTTAGTACCTGAGTGAAACTGGGGTGAATTCGAAGGATCATTATTTTGTCTCCGTAGGTGAGGATGGTAGACCGATAGAAAAAGTGTGACTGCGTTGCATTCGAGCATTGCTATCCGCAGATTCTGCAAGCGTTGCAATTACTTCAGCACGCAACGTATTGACGACTTCCTTGGATGGTTCAATTCGTATTTCAATTGCTGCATTTTCAAACGATGTCGAACCCAACTTAGGAAACCATATTTCGCCCTTGTATTCAGGCGCCTTTTTCAGTTGCTGGACTGCTCGCTGAACGCCCGCTTCGCACAAGAATTCTGCCTGAATGAGTTGTCGCTGCATTCGAACCTCGCGGCG
>JAYVBW010000668.1:0-21362 GCA_043750255.1 Pirellula sp. | reverse complement strand
GAAGTGAGCAGTGTGTTGACTGCGGCTGCAATGACCTACGTGGCAGCTACACTACAAGCCGTCGCGACGTTAGCATACTACCTTTTACAGTTCGTACTTGCGAGCCAGGGCCGAAGAGACTAAACCGGACTAATGGCTGAAGTGACTAATGACATTTGATGCGGTTCATGAGATTGGCAATTGGGCGATCGGTTTGTTACGGGGCCCGAGTCTCGATTGTCTGAAATCAAGCGAGATACCAAACCCAGTTGTGACTGGGCGTGACTTCGAACCATGGAATGGTAACGCGGTAGCTGACCCATTTGCGATTTTTCGCAATGGAGCTTGGTATCTGTTTTTCGAATTGTTTCAGAAGGGTTCCAAGAATGCTGTCATCGGTGCATCTCGCAGCGAAAATTTGCGGGATTGGGAGCCGCTGGGTATTGTCCTAAAGCAACCGCATCATTTGTCTTACCCTTTCGTATTCGAACACGATGGCCAGACGTACATGATGCCGGAGTCAAAATCGGTAAAGCGAGTCGATCTATTTCGGGCTGTTGAATTCCCATTCCGATGGACTTTTGAAAAGACAATTCTTCGGGGTCGTTTGATGGATTGTTCTATGGTGCAGCACCAGAATCTGTATTGGATCTTTGCAGGCTGGCGTTCGTATGGGCTCAAGTTATTCTATGCGAGGCACCCGCTTGGCCCTTGGAAATCGCACTGGATGCCGTACATTCGCGTCTACTCACGATCCTCATCCCGCCCGGGCGGACGTCCTGTTCTTCAAAACAACAAGCTGGTCCGTTTCTCTCAAGATTGCACGGACTACTACGGGCAACGGTTGCGGGCTTGGAACGTAACTCGCATGAATAGGCTTTGGTACTCCGAAGAGCCGCTTTACCGAGAACCTATTTTGGCTGGTGCGGGTGAAGGCTGGAACGCTCGATGCATGCATCATATTGACGCGTTTAGAGTTCCCGCGGTGAACAGCGGTCAGGCAATAGAGCACGAATGGCTGGCATTTGTGGATGGTTGTGCTTGATCCAGTGTGGCCGATCGCTCTGCGATCGATGCCGAATACAGCAGTTTTTAGCTTAAGCCTTTCAGATAAACGATCGCGGAGCGATCGGCCACATTACCCATTGAAGTCGTATTTGGGCTTTTCCCCCAAAACCGTGCCCATGTCTTCAAAAAAATCAGGGTACGTCTTTTCCGTGCACTTCGGATCTAGGATGCGAACGTCTGAGACCTTTAACCCAATCAACGACAGGCTCATGGCCATTCGATGATCGCGGTAGGTCTTCAAGTCTACACCGATGAGCGGCTTGGGATGTATGGTTAAGCCATCGTTGTGTTCGTCGACTCCGGCCCCTAATCGCCGCAGCTCGCAAGCCAGATCACCAATGCGGTCAGTTTCTTTGTACCTATTGTGTGCGACGCCTCGAACACGTGTTGGACCGTCTGCAAATAAAGCAACGGCTGCAAGTGTTTGTACCGTATCGCTAATCGAATTCATGTCGATATCAATTCCTCGCGTAGCCAGTCCCGAAACTTGGATGAAATTAACTCCGCTAGAAACATGGCATCCCATCTTTTCTAGCACTTTGGCAAACTGAACGTCACCTTGCAACGCTTCAAAACTGAGGCCGTCGATTCGCATCGATCCGCCTGTGATGGCAGCAGCACCGAAAAAATAGCTGGCGGCAGAGGCGTCCGGTTCGATGCTATAGTCACAGCCCACGTAGGATTGAGGAGAGTCCACTGTGTATTCGAGTCCGTGGGTTAGTTGATTCATGAGCAACTCCACGCCAAATGACTTCATGACAGCGACTGTCATATCGACGTAGGGTTTCGAAACCAGATCTCCGATGACACGAATGACGACAGGCGTATTGGCGTACGGTGAAGCCATCATCAAGCCACTCAAGAACTGGCTCGAGACATCCCCCGCAACGTTTACTACCCCACCATGCAGTCCATTGGCTATAACACGAACGGGTGGGCAGTTCGGACGAGTGTGGTTGAGGCTAGAGACGTTTGCACCTAGCCCACGCAGACCATCGATCAAGTCGCCGATAGGACGTTCTCGCATTCGGGGGACGCCATCGAGGGAGTATTCGCCATGCGTGGCTGCTAACGCGGCGGTTAGAAATCGAATCGAGGTTCCGCTGTTGGCGAGATAAAGATCACCGCTTGAATGTGGTGGCTGTCCATTGCATCCCATTATATTAATCGTCTTTGCGGACTTATTCCAATTAATGGTAAGCCCAAGCGCCATCCAGGCATCGATCATCACACGCGTGTCCTCGCTATCGAGGACGCCAGTGAGATTTGAAGGTCCACTGGCCATTGCCGCGCAAATCAACGCTCGGTTGGTAATACTCTTGGAACCCGGCACCGTAACGCGACCAACCACGGGCTGCCTAACTGGTGGGAACGAGACGGCGTATGCACCTTCGTCGGACATAACTTACTTTTCAGCGATCTTCCAAAGGCTAGAGACACTGCGAACATACATCGCGTTTCCAGAAATCGCAGGTGAGCCTAGAACTGCCTCGCCAAGTTCATTCGTGGCGACAACTTTGCCCTCGTCCTCCCCGAGTTCCACGACGAAGCACTTGCCATCGTCACCAAATATGTAGAGGTTGTTGCCTGCTACAACAGGCGAAGACCAAATGCTCTTGGCGTCCGCCAAGCGAGTTTGCCACTTGAGCTCACCTGAAAATAAATCACCACTCGCCAACACGGTCCGGCTGATGGTGTAGACGCGTTTTCCAACTACCAGGGGTGAACAAGCATTGGCGCTGAGCTTGTTGTTGTCCCATAGTTTGCTAGGGATAGCGCCAGCGCTGGAAAGATCAAATGCAGTTAACCCACCAGCAGGAACGAAGAGACGTCCCTCGGCAGCAAGACAAGATGGAATAGTGGAGCATCGCACTTTCATTTCCCAGAGTAGCTTACCCGTCTTTGGCGACACAGCCAGCAAATCTTCGCTCGACTGCATTACAACGACTTGTTCACCACTAGGCAACTTCACTACGGTGGGTGAAGACCAATTGGCTTGCTTGGGCCGATCCAGTTTCCATAAAATTTTCCCATCTTCGGCGTTCAAACCTGCTGCAAACGAATCCCCTTGGCATTCGATCTGTACAACGCAGACACCATCGGCCACTACTGGCGAGCTGCTCATTCCGACATCGTTACCGGCTTTTGGAAAATCGTTCGAAAGAGAACGGTACCAAATCAAATTGCCATCAAGATCAACGCATGCTAGATCGTTGGAACTAAAGAAAGCGAAAATATTCTTTCCATCGGACGCAGGCGTTGGTGCCGCATTGGCGCTCGTTGGATGGCAAAAAGGGCGGCCACGAGCGACGAACTCCTGTTGCCATCGAGTCGAGCCGTCTTTCGAATTGACGCTGATCAAATGGAGTCGTCGCTGATCCATACCGCTACTGCTGGTGGTGATCGCAGAATCGCCAACGACGATGACGCCGCCAACGCTTCGACCAGGCAGTTCGGTGCGCCAGGCCACATTTTCCTTTTGTTCACCCCCGAATTTTGTCGGAACTTTCGCATCGATCACTACGCTACCCGCGTTGGGTCCCCGAAACATGGGCCAATCAGCGTGTAATGACGTTGTCTGCGCACATGTTGCGACGCTCAGACCGATTGCAAGGAGGGTCGAATGGATATGGTCATGCATAATGATTTTCACGGTTATCGTCCTTTAGTCAAAATGGCTTTGCCTGTGGAGTCGCAAATTCGTAGTTGAAATTGAAATACCTGAGCCCACGAGTCCTTTTGTTCGTTTTGACACAACTTGAGCAGGATCTGGTTCTTTCCTTCTTTGAGCCGAATGGGTTCCACATACTGATCGATTTGAGACCCGGTGTGATAGACTTCGTTGGACATGGCAAGCTTGCCATTCACCCAAATTTTGTTTCCGTTGATGCAGCCCAGTCGGACTTCGGCATCTTGTTCTTTTTCCGATTCGAATTCAGTCGCCGCATAGATGATACAACCTTTTTCATTGGAATAGATTTTCGCAAGATCGACCATTCCGTCAGCGGCCTCGCTGGTTTCCTCTTTCCATTTTACTGTTTCGGTTTTGCCTTCGTACTCAGCTTTGAAAGCACCTTTAACCCCATCGTTTTCTACAGGAAAAATCTTGTTAAAGTTGACGGTTCCGACGTTGTCGAACGGGCCTATCAATCTCCAGTTAGGTAAGAATCCAAGTTGCTTGGATTGGTCAATGGTTTCACCAAGCTCTTTCAGTTTTTCGATGATACTCACGACTTGGCTTGGATGGCGAGCGGCTTCCAAAAGCGGCAAAAGCTGCTTTGTCTCCAATTTGGATTTCATTGCTTCGTCGATGGCCAAGTATCGCAATTCGGGGCTTGCGTCTTGATTCATGTTGCTGAGCAACTCTTGGCGCAGCTCATCGTTGTTCGCAGTCAACCATTGGAAGACGATGTAGCGAGCTTCGCCATCCTGATTTGGGTCTGACAAGAATTTGGTCAGCTCGGATGTTTGCGACTTGCCTGTTTTGCGATATAGGGAATTTGCAAGCCCCAGGATCCAATTGCGGCCGATGGGTGTCGCACCTTTCATAGCTGCGAGCGACTGCATCAAGGTCACATCGTTGGCTTTGCTGAGCTGTTTGATTGCTTTAGTTGCAGCAAGAGTGCTTTCATCGCCTGATGAGAGTGATTGCAGTAATTGGATTGACTCTAAGCTGTTTTCAGCTTGAGCAATTTCGGAGTCAACCAAAATAACGGAAGCAGAAAATGCGACCGCGCATAGGAAAGTGAGTCGGATTGTCCGTTGATTAAGCTTACGAATCATGCTAACCCTCTCGTTAAAAATCACTCTGGGTAAGAATCTACAAAGAGATTATGCAGGTTATCCCCTCGAAGCGAAAGGGGCGGGGAGTCAGGGGAGGGACGTCAGAGGTCTAACGATTCTAGCTTGCGAAGTTTTTCTTGTACTTGCGATCGTTTTGCCCGATCGCAGTCGATCAACATCTGCTCTGCATAAAATCGAGCCGAATCGATTAACGAAAGTTCTTCCGCCAGTTCCATGGCTAGTTCGAGCGCTCGTAGTCTGATTTTGGGTTCCGGAGATGGGGCGCGAAACATGGACGCTTTGCGAAAGGCAGAGAGAGCGTCCAAAGGTCGACTTAAAGTCTGATAGCACATACCCAATTGGAGACTTGCCCGAGCACGCAGTTCGGGTTCGTCGGCCGCTTTGACCAGCAACTCGACCGCTTCGTCGAATCGTCCCAATTGTCTCAAGCCAATTGCCCAATTGATCAGGATCTCTTTTTGGTCAGGGTGTCGACCGAATCGATCGCGGCATACGCGAATGCGTTCATTGGCGTAATTGACCTCGGCTAGTTCGAGACGGTGCTTGTTTTCTTCGGATGGTTCCTGCACCAGGCTTGTCTTTGCTTGTTGCAGCGATTGATTTGCCTGATGAAGCAACAGTTCCTCTCGCATCAATACGAGTGGTTCACATTCGGGACAAAGCAGAACCCCGGACTCTAGGACTCGTTTTGCATCGTTCCATCGTTCCTGGTTGAGGTAGATTTGGCCGAGTTCGATGTAGGGTTGACTATTAGCCGGCGAATTGCGAATCTCCTGCTCGAGATGCTGAAACCGCTCGAGTGGAATTGGGATTTGCTTTGACGCAGTTGGCGCAATATTGGGTCGAGCAAACAACGCATCGATATCAACGAATCGAGACAAGAGTTTCGAACCTACTTGAGAGGGCGAAACCCCGGATGACGGGTTTGTGGAATCGGGTGCTGTATTCATCGTATCTGCATTGTACATCACAGATGCACCAAAAAAAATACAGCCCGTTTGGCAGTTCGCCATCTACGGCGACAGAGAGGCTGCCAAACGGGCTGTAAGGAACTTGGGCAAGGATTCTCCCTGCCCAGCCGTACTTCACGAATTAGATGACCAATTCCGGGTCGCTGCCTGGTGTTGGAACCCAATACTTGCCGTTTTCTGGCTGGATCGGTGCTTCGTTGGCGAAGGAACTCATTGCGTCCGTATTCGCAAGAGAAATTTTGCTATTGAAGCATTGGTCCCATTTGACCAATTTTCCAGTGTAAGTGGCCATGCGGCCCATGATGGAAGTCATTGTGCTATAGGCGCCATTATCACCTTCGTTAGGAACGACTCCCTTTCGAATTTCGGCAAACAAATCGAAATGTTCTTTAGCATGCCCGTTTTCATTTTTTGGAGCGTTCCAAATTACTTTGTTGTCGCGGTCGTATATCTTGCCTGCACCGATATCGCACCAGCCTTTGCTTCCATGTGCGTACTCACTAACAGAAGACCAGCATCCAGGAATGTGGCGGCATTGGCTGAGGAGTTTGACACCATTCTTATAAGTATATTCGATCATATGGTGATCAAAAATTTGGCCGCTGTCTGGACCTGTGCGAACTTGTCGCCCGCCTTGGCCTTGGGCAGTTTCAGGCGGGCCATCCATCAGCCAATTGATTACGTCAAGGTTATGAATATGCTGCTCGGTAATATGATCGCCACTCAACCAATTGAAGTAGTACCAATTGTTCATTTGGTACTCAAGTTCGGTTTGGTCTGGTTCTCTTACTCGAGTCCAGACACCGTCGCCGTTCCAATAACATCGAGTGAGGATAATGTCGCCGATTGCCCCATCCTTTAGCTTGGCAATGGTCGCTTGGTAGCCGGATTCGTGGTGTCGTTGCAGACCGACGGCCACAACTAGCTTCTTTTCCTTTGCAAGCTTGTTGGCAGCTAAAACGCGACGAACGCCTGGTGCATCCGTGGCTACCGGTTTCTCCATAAAAACGTGCTTACCTGCCTTAACAGCCGTCTCAAAATGCAATGGTCGAAATCCCGGTGGCGAAGTCAGAATGACCATGTCGATGTCGGACTCAATCAATCGCTTGAAAGCGTCAACGCCGACAAAAGTTCGGTCCGTCACATCCACGCGCTCGGCATGTTTTCCTTGAAAGCTTTTGAGAGCTTGGTCGATTCGAAATTGGAAGGGGTCAGCGACCGCTACTAGCTTGACACGATTCTCCGGACTATAGGTATCGAGCGCTTGTCCGGCGGCTCCCGTACCGCGACCACCGCAGCCAACCAAGCCGATTTTGATTTCACCACTATCAAACGAATGTGCAGCGCGAGCGATCGGCAAACTACCCACCAATGCACCGCTAGCAAGTACAGCAGATGTCGACTTAATGAAATCGCGCCGTGTATCGGCGGGCAATTGATTGGGTGTGTTTTCGGCAGGGTTCATTGAAGATGCTCCGTGTAATAGTCGTAAAAAAACTAAGTTGAATTTTCTGCGTACGCTTTTGGCCAAAAGGGATGCCAAAAGGGATGTGAGTACTCCACGTTGGCTCCACGCGAATTGAGGCAAACTCGCGTTTTGGAGAAGAAGAGCTAATTTGTACAAAGCCAACGTGAAGCACCGGTGGGCTCAACTGTGACGATCGGAAAAGACGCTCCCCGAAAATAGCAGCTAAGGGGTTACTTTTTCGCAACCTGCCCCAACTATACCTCGGCTCAAACAACTAATCAATCCGGTCAAAACAACATTCCATCGGACCTTTTACCAGGGGTTCGCCTCTTGCAATTCAAATTGGCGCTACCCAGAACCTACGTTTCCGTCTAAAAAGCGACTACTAGTTGCCCCCTGAAAATTCAGGGGCACCCATTTCAACCCCTATTATTGAACAGACGCTGAGCGAAAATGGCAAAGAAGAGTATTTTCGACGTGGAATGTCAGGGCAAAGTCGTTCTCATGCGAGTCGATTTTAATGTGCCGCAAGACGACTCTGGCGCCATTTCCGACGACCGGCGGATTCGCATGGCTTTGCCGTCCATCGAGTCAGTTATCAAGCGAGGTGGCAAATTGGTATTGATGAGCCACCTAGGTCGGCCAAAGGGTAACGGGCCGGAACCCGAGTTTACGCTTCGCCCCACCGCCGCGAGATTGGCAGAGCTTTTGGGATTCCCCGTTGCTTTCGCGTCCGACACAGTAGGGCCAGATGCAGAGTCCAAGATCAAGGCGATTCAAAACGGTGGAGTGCTCGTTTTGGAAAACGTGCGATTCAATCCCGGCGAAAAGGATGGTGAGCCCGTCTACTCCAATAAGCTGGCAAGCTGGGCGGATATCTACTGTAACGATGCTTTCGGCACCTGCCATCGTCAAGAAGCCTCCATGGTCGCCGTCCCGATGGCGATGGGAAACAAACCCAAAGTCGTTGGCTTCTTGGTTGCCAAAGAGATCCAGTATCTAAGCGATACGATAGCCAATCCGCAACGCCCGTTTATAGCTATCCTGGGCGGTGCCAAAGTAAGTGACAAGATCAATGTCATTCAAAACCTTTTAGGAATTTGCGACCAAGTTTTGATCGGTGGCGCAATGGCATATACGTTTTCACTGGCGCAAGGCGGAGCCATTGGAAAGAGCCTTGTCGAAAAGGAAAAGGTCGAGCTTGCTAAAACGCTGATTGCAATGGGTGGCGAAAAGCTGGTGCTGCCCGTCGACACAAATTGCGGAGACGATTTTAAAGGAAGCTGCAACAAACAGGTGGTTCCTGCCGGAAAGATACCCGAGCAATGGCAAGGACTGGACATCGGTCCTGAGACCTCCAAAAAGTTTGCAGCCATCGTCGAAAAGGCCAAGACGATTGTATGGAACGGTCCTATGGGGGTATTTGAGATGCCACCCTTTGATCAAGGAACCATTGCAGTAGCGGAGGCAATTGCCAAGTGCGACGGGATTAGCATTATCGGTGGCGGTGATAGTGCCGCTGCGATTGAACAACTAGGTTTCGCTGACTCCGTGACACACGTTAGCACCGGCGGTGGAGCCAGTCTTTCCATGTTAGAAGGGAAAAAATTTGCGGCGGTAGAATTGCTGGACAATTGCTAGTTTTTGCTAAAGCCCATCGGCGTATTGGTCTCTCTCGACAATGGATTCTTGATGTAGAGACGGAAACAGTCTTTGCAAAGATCGAATTGCTTTCTTTGGTAAACTTCGTCGTCGAAGACTGAGCTGCACAAGTCATCTGCTGAATCCAACATGTCTTGAATGTCGTCGAGATGGTCTGGATCATCTACGAGCTCATGATCAAGACCATCCAACGCTGCTTCAATTTCCACCGTTACGGTGTACCGCAGGTCTGTTGAACCATCGATGTCCCGTTTGCATCTATCACACGAATAGTGAATCACGATCGAGAACTCCTTGGAAATTGGAAAGGCTTAAGAAAACGAAAGAGTTACCGTGGCGAGCAAATCGCATCACCTCAATCCACTTAATCCTACAACGCGAAACTAGCCGACTGCAAGTAAATTGTTTTTTTCATTGAGAAGCTTTAGGGCATATGCGGGTAAATGATGCCCCAATCGTAGGGTTCGCAACTATTGTTCGGGATAGCCAAATTGACGATGCAATGGGCGAGTTTTTGCTGAATCGACCGTGGCGTCGACAAAATGATTACATTATTAGGAATAACAAAGTTACATTCATAGAATGGGTAACGCCTCGCAATGACCGAGATCTTGCTTTCCGCCGAAATGCCTCTATTCGATCCAATAGGTCCGGAGAATCTGTCGACACTCGCTTCAGAGCTTCAGATCGACATGGCTTCCGATGCGTTTTTAAGAAGTTGGCAGAATGGCGAGCGACCGTCCGTCAGTGAATTTGCATCGTTGATACCCCCGAAGTTTAGAGACCAATTGCTGAGGGAGTTAATTCTCACCGAACAACAACTTCAGATCAAGCAAAACGAATTGGCGAAAGTGCCCGCAACACAAACGGACTCGGCGCGTTTCGGCGAAAAAGACACTGCTAAGCGTCAAACCATGATGCCATTGAGGATCGGACCCTATGAACCGATGTATGTCCTTGGGCGAGGTGCATCGGGTGTGGTGTACGCCGCAGTTGACTTGACCTCTGGAAAAATTGTCGCAATCAAAGTTCCGCACTCTCACCTCGTTGCCAGCAAAGAAGATTGCAATCGATTTTTAAGAGAGGCACGCAATGCAGAGCGTCTAAAGCATTCGGGTATAGTTGAGTTTCTGCATGTCGGTAACACCGAATCTGGACCGTATCTTGTATACGAATTCTTAAACGGCATCGATCTCCAATCCTATTTGAAGGCTGGCGTTCCATTGACGCTTGACCTTAAGTTGCGACTCATTGCGGATGTTGCCAGGGCGCTCCAGTACTCACACGATTCTGGACTCGTCCACCGTGACTTGAAGCCGTCGAACATCATGGTTGTATTGCCAGAAGCGACGCACGATGCAGCTCCAACGCAGAAGCTTGAAGTCAAGATACTCGACTTTGGAATAGCAAAATTGCTGGACGCTGCCACGATCTTAACCAATGCGGGGGAAATGCTTGGGACACCTGCTTACATGAGCCCGGAGCAGGCGGGCGGTCAATCGCAAACGGCAGATCATCGAGCTGACATTTATGGTCTCGGTGTTATTCTCTATGAAGTACTAACAGGAAGCACTCCTTTTCGTGGAACTGCCGCAGAACTCGCCGACCGAATTAGCCGCCAAGAAGTTCCAGTGATTCGGTTGACGCATCCTGAAATCGCGGAACCGGTTGCAACGATTTGTCAACGATGTTTGAGACTTAATCCGGACCAACGCTATTCCGAAATCGCCGCCGTGGCGGAGGATATCGAACGGTTTTTGCGAGGCGACGCAATTCTCGCAAAGCCAGTTGGACTATGGGAAAGAACACAATCCCGTTGGAAGCAAAATCAACGTTCGCGAGTTGCGACCACAGCTTGTGCTGCGTTGGTTGTGTCGACTTTAATAATTGCCATTTCGAACGGCCTTCGACCATCTCCTCCTTCGAATCCTCAATCGTCTATCACAACTTGGATCATGTCGTTGCCGAAATCACTCAACGACCCCGCCTCGCTTACCGATGCTTTTTTCACTGCTTCAGCAGAGGACATTACCAAACTGGTCAATGAAACATATCCATATAAAGTAGAGGTGATAAAAAAACTGACCATGGAGAAAGTCCCAAAGACCAAATCGAATCGATTAAAAAAAGCCGAATCGGTCGCGTTGGATGCCGTTTTGTGTTTGCTTGAGCCAAGCAGATTGGAGAAGAAGGATCAACAGGATGCCCTAGCTAGCTGGATTTGCGAACGGATCACAGATAAAGATGTTTCGGCGTGGTACGCGCTACTGGGTTCTCATGCGATTCAAATTTCCGGATCTATTGAGGAAGTTTATCAAAAAGAATTGCGCCCCGCCAAGCGTGTCATTCATAGCATGTTGCTGGCTTTAATTCACAAAGACAACCAGGTAAAACTAGTGTCTTTTGTTGATTCCGCCAACCCGGACGAGCTTTTGATTTGGTCGAAGGCGATTGGGAAGGAAGGAATGGAACGACTTAGTATTCCCTGGGAGGATTTTGATACCGCCGATGGGTTCAGGCAAATCTCCGAGCCCGTGTGTGTGAAACACGCGAATCGTGTGCTTGTTCGATATGCAATCGGCGACACCGGGTGCCTATTGCAATCGATGGAGGATAGAAAAGATCCTCGCATTCGGACCTATGTCTCTCACCGATTTCGAGATACTGGACTTGCAATCATGCCTTTAATTGAAAGCATGTTCGATGAAGGTAAACCCCATGTTTTGTACGGCATCATGATCGTCGTTAGTTTGGCAGACAGTGATGACATTGAACCAGACCGTTTTGAGGAGGCTCAGAAATGGGTAGTTCGGTCGTACGAAAAACATCCAGATTCAGGCGTTCATGCAATGTGCCGCGTACTACTTGCGAAATGGGAGTTGCAGTCTGAAAAAGAATTGGTGGATCAACGACTTTCCCGCGACGGAATAGTTCCCCAAAGAAAATGGTTTGTAAACCGATTGGGTATGCACATGGCAATCATCAAAGGAAATGCCGACTTTTGGATGGGGGGCCCGGAGGGTGAAGTAGCGCCATACAACCTTGACAAAGGGCACATCCATCACATCGCCAAATCCTATGCGATCGGTATGGATGAAATATCGACAGGTTTATATCAATCGTCGGAGCGAGCATTCGATTCGGTTGAGCCTTTGGACTCCCCAGCAGAAAATCTAAGCTGGATGGATTGTATGCGTTTTTGCAATAGACTTAATGCATTAGAGAATTACAAGGAATTCGTTGTAACAACCGGTCCTAGCAAGTCTCAATTCACTCTCAATTTAGATTCAATCGATTCGTTTGAAGGCTACCGATTGCCTGAGAGTGCGGAATGGGAATACGCAAGCCGTGGCAAGACCGTCACCCCACGGTTTAACGGCTGCATTGAGACCCCATTTTCAGAATCTCTCGCTTCCAAATCGTCGAGTGGTCAGAGAAATTCGTTGCCCAATCGCTTTGGATTGACCAACTCGATCGGTTCAAAATCAGAGTGGTCGATTACCCAAACTGACGGAACTACTCAACTCAATTTGCAGGCACGGACACTCATACCAGCGAATTTTGTCATTCGTGGCGGCTCAACCGAAAGCAACGCAATATTTAAATCCAATTCGTTGAGCACGTTTTATCCAGCCGGTAAAGTTCACCAACGAACAGGGATGAGGATTGTGCTGCGTACTCCAATTCTAGATTGATAATTAACCGTTTTTAAGGAGAGTTATTTTTGCCAGAGCCAAATGAAGATTCGGTTGACCCTGCCATGTGCAAGTATATCTGCAGTGAGGGGGAATTAATCCATGTTTCCGGAAATCCGCCCGAAGGTTTTTATTGCCCACCTGTTGGGGGAAACTGTTCGGGGGAAGGAGATATCGTTTTTTTACCGGCGGTTGAAATTCCTCCTGTCTAATAAGGTACGCCATCCAATTATGACTTCTACTCCGTACAACGGAACGACGAAGAGGCTCTAATTTTGCGGTGGCTCTTGCGGTAAGGGAAAGCGTTGTAAATCCGCCAATTTGTCCCGATGCAACTTAGCTTGCTCGGTTTGCGATAGTTCCTCATAGAGAGCGATTAACTTTTCCCTGGTCCGAATTCTTTGTGGCGAGGTCTCCAACGCCAACACGTAGCTCGCTATGGATTCCGACTTCCGTTCGAGCGCCGCAAGAATGTCGCCTCGCGAGTCATGAAATTCCGATACCGAAGGTGAAATGCCGATCGCGCGGTCAATCAACTCTAGGGACTCATCTAGTCTTGGCGGTACTGCTTTTGTAAACAACATTGCCAAATTGTTAAGAGCAAGGGTCATTCGGGGCAATTCGGCCAAAATAACTTCATAGTCATTGATGGCGCTAGCCACGTTTCCTCGCCGAAAAGACGATTCAGCTAGTAGCAAGCGAGCAACGAACGACGTGCCTTTTATGGCAATTTGCACTCGAAGCGCCTCGATAGTTTCATCACTTTTCATAATGCCCAGTCGAGCTAGAGCGCTGAGATCCCCTTGAATCTCGATATTGGTGGGATCGAGCGCGATGGCCGCATCCAGAAAGTCTAAATTAACTTGAACGTCGTTGTCGGACCGGACCGAACTGGCCTGAAACTTGAGTCGAAAAGCGTCGGAAAGTGCACGTGCAAGTTTGAGAGACTGCGGCAATTGCTTCATTCCCGCTTGAAGGACTTCTAATGCATGATCGATCCTATTTGTGAGTACGTACGCTTGGGCTGCAAGCACTATATGGTCCTCTGCTTTGTCGCTTTTCTTGTCCCTCACCCTTTCGATCAGTAAATCGGCAGTCGCTCTCGCTTGTGCCGGTTGCGAATTATGGATGTAGATCGCAATTGCGGATAATAGCAATTTTGGATCAAATTTCGCAGCGCGTTTCAAAAACACTTGTGACTCAGCAGTCTTGTTTTCTTGCTGTAGCAATTGAGAGTACGCGAGGAGTAAGACGGGCGAGGTATCTTCGCCTGTGGTCCCGCGCTTGAGATGGTATTTAAGCGTTTCGACATCAATTGCCTCCCCTTTTTGCCTCCGCTCAATGAGGTCTTCTGCTAACCAAGCGTGTGCTTTCGTAAAGCCACCTCGCTCAGTTGGGGCCAAGCTTTCCATGATTTGTCGAGCGCTACCGAGACTTCCATACCGAGTCATTTGATTGGCAACGTAGAACCTAGCGAATGTGTTGTTCTGATTCAGTTGCAGCACACGCCTAAAAAGCATGTCAACAAATTCTGGCAGTTGCGTTGAAGATCCCCTGGACGTTACTTGCTCTGCGGATTCAGCATCGGTTTTTTGGGAGGTGGCTAATGCTAATTCCTTATTCGCACGCTCCTCATACCAGGTTGCTTTCGCAAACGGGTCAGAGAGTTTACCCACCGCGACTAAAAAACCTAAGGTAACGGCAAGTAAAATAACTGGCAGCATTGCCGAGACATTTCGCCAACTTCGAGTTCTGCGCCAAAATGTAGATAGATCCAAAAACTCGCCTGCTAACTGTACTGGCGAAATCCAAATCGAATGAAACCAGGTCGACACACGATTGGGTTCACGTGGATCCTTGTCGAGATCGATTTTGTACTTTTTCTTAAATAACACAGGGTGCCCTAATTTACTTTCTTTAACGCAATCTCACTCTGCTTTCGTATTCGTTCAAAGACATCATAAAAGATCTTTCGATTGCGTTCGATTTCAAGTTCGCTCAAATCCCGTCCTGATTCGAAAAACACTTGGACCTGGTAACACGCTGAAACGTCCTCGGTTGGATCATCCTGCAGTCTTTTAAAAATGTTAATTCTACTAGACGGTTCCGATTGCGTCGTTCGCACAATAGGAACGCCATTGTCATCGAAAAAAGCGTAACAAACAAATCCAAACAAACCGTATTGGTTCTGCATTTTGAATTCATCGACCGTCCACGAACCCGATTCGACAGGTATTTCTACTAGCTTGGTTTCAATGATTTTCCAGCCAGACGACCGGTATCCTTCCCAAAGAGGTCTCCATCCAGAAAACGGAAAATCGAGTCTTGCGAAAACCTGATTTCCCCTGTCATCGAACTTCCATAAATGCGTATACCTGCCGAGACTGTTGGTTGCAGGCTGCGTTATCGGGCTAAAGCTGATTTTTCGAAGACCATTAAACTGCTCGGGAAATGTGTCTTGTGAAGGAAACACAGCAGCTTGATCTTCACTGATGACTGTCAAAGAAACGTTGTTTCCTTCGAAGGCAGAAAAGACCGCAAACGCAGAAATCGCACCAAACACGACACATACCAGGTTGGGTAGTCCCAACGAAACATAAATTGACCTCCATCTGGCTGTCTGGCTATTCAATTCGGACCGCATTCTATCCAACGTCACTTTCGATTCGGACACTTGCGGCCAGGTCGTGGCCCACTGAACCAATTTGGTGAGGTTGTTCGGTTCTTCCCCAGTAGTCATCGGATCCAAAATCGCAACGATAGACACATGCATTAAAAGCACGCATGCCATCGACAAACCAAAGAGCAAAATCGCGGTTGTTATATACCCCCAGCCAGTAGATAGGTCGGAACCAAAATAATCAAACCCAATTGCAATGGCCAATAGTCGAATCACGTTACTTAGTATTGAACATAATGGAATTGTTGCGAGAGTCACAAGACTTACTAGCAACGAACATCGACGAAAAACGACAACAGCAAGTCCAATAGCCATGAGTGCGTAGAAGCTGTCCACCCCATTGCAAACCTCCGACACCGCAATTTTTTTATCCTCGATTTGCAATACATTTCCCTCAATGATATTAGGGACACCCATTGCATCTAAAACTCCGTTGCAAGCCCAGCTTGAAATGTTCTGAAGCACCGAGGTGATTTGCGTGTCGTGTCCGCTCGGAAGCGGAATGGCAATTGCAAACAGGAAGCAAATTGCAAGGACGCGAGTCCATTTCGAGCCGCCAAATGCTCCTAAAGACCAGGCGAAAGTAGCGACAACCGAGGCAACTTGAACTATCCAAGGCGAAACCATGTAGATGCCTAAGACAGCTAGTCCCATTCCACACCATACTGCGAAGACTGCAACTCTAGCTCGTCGAAGGCTTGCGGGACGATAGTCGCAGGTCCGATAAAGAAGCCAAATTCCTACCGCGATAGGCAAAGGGAAAAAAAGGAAACTCGGCTGATCGATTAGCCTCCGGGCTTGCACATACAGAAACGGAACCATACTCAGGAGCGGTAGAACTAGCCCGAGCAACAACCAAGTTTGGAGGAATTTTTTTTCGGCTGGATCCAGCATTTTGCGATTCATTGGTTCGCTCTCTTAGGGTGCAACAAACGAATCAGACGGATCGCTAAATTCTGTGAATAACAATCTCCTAATTAATTTACTCAAGTTTTCCCGGAAATCAAACGATCGTTTCGATCAAAATGATTTTTGCATGGGAAATTCAAACGCAAGAGTTATGTATTCGAGTTTTCCCACTTGTCAGTGTCGGATTCTAACGCATGGAGAGCAGAATCCACCAACGCATGATCGGACACGCTCAGTTCAATCAAGCCGCCAAATCGACGTTCGTAGAATAATCTCGAGAGCAAGTCGGCGTCCAAGGTGACAGACCGCTCGTTGAGCTTCGTCGAGACAACTTGAAAGAACTCTCGTTGCGTTTGAGAGTGGCCGCGTTTAAATCCGATTCGATCCAAAAGTCGGACGGCCCGATTGTAGAAGTCGACACTGGATACGTGCGACTTTTCAAATGCGGATCGCAACCGAAACCTTGGTATCCAATTTGGAAAGCTCACTAACAACAACCGATACAATAAAACAGAAAAAATTCCCATTGCAGTCACTCCTAGAGCGACCTGCCAAGAGAACCAGCGAGCAGGAGACATAAGAAATCCGACAATCTGATCGTATTGGATTCGATCTACTTTGCTTTTCAGATTGAGCCACGCTTCGGTATAATATCCATCTGAAGTTTCGCCGAAGACCGAAAAAATAGTGCTCTGTTTGGATTTGTCCATATTGAGAATCATCTCGGACCAAAATTCCTGCATCATTCCTATCGTCTGCCCCCCTGAGCTTCGAAAAGCCCCGCCTGCATTGGAACTTTCCCCTGGCGGTGTACCATCCAATCTCATCCATGCTCCCTGTTCAATGTAGCTTGGCACGTGGACCGAATGGGTAGTCAGTTCCTCGACCGTAAAGTACGCTTCGACCCAAACATGAGCATGGTTCTGCTGAACCAAAAAATACTCTCCTAAGTCGTTATACTCACTGGGACGGAAACCAACGACAAGTCGCGTTGGGATGTCTAATGATCTCAAAAGCATTGCAAGTGCGGAGGCGAAATACTGGCAGTGGCCCGTTCGCTTGTTCAACAAAAAATCGACAATCGGATCGACGTTTCGATCGAGTGGTGCTGCTAGCGAAAGCGTGTAGTTAAAGTCCGGTCCGTTCGCCAGATAATCCTCGAGGAATATCGCCTTTGCAAATCTATCACCCTCTTTGGCAGTACCCGCCGCCAATATTTTGTCACGGAACGGGATGATCGGTCGAAGAGAATCGGGAAAATCAAGAAACTCCTCTTTTTGGGATGAGCTAAATCGCGAACGCATTGTTGATCCGTTCTCTTCATCTTCACGCAAACAGTCCTTCAGATCCGGCAGTAACGGACTTTCAATGCCGTCCTTGAAGGCATACGTAAAATACGAATATCGGCGCTTTGGATTATTATTCAACTGCACTGACTCACGGGTATCCACCATGCGCCAGTCTCGCCGGATAAGTCTGAATCCGTCCGTGGCCCGGCTGAGAGCAAATGGAGCAATCGTTGGAACCACGTCCCCCAGGTTCCCCTTCTCAATAATGCTCACAATTACGGAATCGGTCTCACTAGCCAGCGATTGGCTTATCTGTGCGGGCAACGGAGGGGCTCGCATGATACGCTGGTTACGCAGTAATCCTGCTTCGCCCGGCTGCCATTCTCCCCTTCGCGGGCCGTCAATATATTGGTGCGAGACCGACGCACGAATGTAAGGAGGTAACTCAGGTCGATAGTTCGTTTTCTTGCGGGCGTCTCGCATACTCATGCGGAAAAGGGGGGCTTCGTTCCTTAGCAATTTGCCAACAGAACGCAGCGAAATTTGCTCGTTGAATCCAACTCTGGTTGCTTCAAAACCACTTCCTTGATAGGAGGTCATGCTAAGCCGTGGAAGGGAATAAAAGTAGGCAATCGAAAAAGCCAGAACGGAGAAAGCCAACGGCATAATGCCTCTGCCCCATCGCGACGGTGCAAAGGAGGGCGATTTCCTGATTCCAATAAACTCGGGAGATTCGACGGCAGACAACCTTACCCCAGAGTTCAGTTTGGTAACCAGTTGTTCCTTTCCTAACCAATGCAACAGCCTCGCCCAAATTGTTGTCGATTCCGAAATGGATTCACTATGTCGGAGGTGTGAAGCAAACTGAGCAAGCGCCATCATCGCGGCGCATCCGATCGCAAGAACAGGAAGCATCAATAGGCCATAAAGTACGTTGTTGTTTACCAACGCACCAACCACCAACTCCAGCAGTAGAAAAACACCCCATTGTTCAAAAACACGCTTCGATTTCTTTTGAAACAAGAGCGGCAACTGGACGTAAACCAGAAGATTGCCAACCTCCATGATTTGATTCTTCGTTGCATCGCCAAAAAAATCGATGATCGCAATTCCGGCCCCTGCAATCATGGCGACATAGACAACCCACCGATTCAACGAGAACCAACCTAGAATATCGGTATAAACGATCGAAAGGATCGAGCAAAAGCCCACCAGCAATGGCAAGTTCCAGGATTGTTTTCCAAGGCCAATCAAGCCTGCCGCAAAAGTGGCAAACAAACCAAAGTAAATCGTCACTCGGATAAAACTATGCTGCTGACTCATGGCTCTAACCGCTTTGTACTGGAAGGCTGGGTTCGACTACCGCGTTGCGTAGGGAGCGGACAACGGATCGCCAATGACGATGTCCTCCCATCCCACAAATCGTGAGGCTGCATAAAAACTTTCGGCCAAATTCCAGCCGCGAGTATAGCGGTCAAAAAGTATCGTGGGGGATGCAATCGCCGGCAAGAATGGTTCATCGCAGTAGCCCTTTACACCCGTGACACGTGCTTCGATCAACTCAGCAATCAGCGACTGCCCCCCTGCAGTCGGCAAAAATGTTCGACCGCTCGTCGAAACAGCCGTCTCTGCAATCGCACCAGGCGCAAATCGTATCGATTGATATTTTTCAGTTAAAAACTTTGCGTCATTGCTTCCCCAAGACGCGTAACCCATCAGTCCTTGTTTGCTTCCCACAAAAGTTTCGGTTCGATCGAACTCGACCGGAGCTCCTGCCTTGGTCAGATTCTCAGAGGCCGCGAACAAGTCCAAATTCCACTCGGCAAATCCCATTCCACTAATCATTGCCATATCCGTCTTACCATCCCTGATGGGCGCTAATGGGACCTTCGAAAAATCGATCGGTTCAACGAGTGTCATCGCGTCCAGGAAGATCGTTCCGGTCGGCTTGGTTTTCTCTCCTGCAATCGAGCTATCGACAAGGGCTAATGCAGACGCGACCGTGTATCCATCCAGTCGAGTTACCAAATAACCGCCATGTTTGGCATGGGAAAAACGCTCTGTCGAGTTCCAAAATCGGTTTACAAAACATTTGCCTGTGAATCCTCCTTCGTCGATTACCACTGTCAATGTATCACTCTCGTCGAAGTAGTCGAGCGCAGCTAAATAGGAATCAAGCGAAGGCCGGTTATTGGCAAAGCCAATAGGAGCGCCGGAGAGCCGAATTGGAATCCCTTTGTTGAGGACAATGTACTCGATTTTTGTATCTTTTGACAGATACTCACGAAGGGGTTTTTCAATCGACTCGTGAAAGACGGCAAACTCAAGTGTCTCACTTGCCGCATCGAGCGAGGAGTCTGGGCAGCGAACTTGCAAAACTTTTTTAACACTCCGCTTTTCCATATAGTATTTTGCAATTTGAATGGACGTCGGGCTATTCCTGTTTTCGATGACCAAAACGTGATCCAAAGGAGAATCCACCACAGCTTTTTTTTCTGCGGTGTTGAAACCATTCTCGACCTTTGACTCGTTCGTAGACTGATTGCATCCAATCATCGCGATGCACACCATGCAGATCGCGACGAGATCGGAAGCACAATGGCGATCGCTTGCGATATCATTCAAAAACATGTTACGACTTCCTCTGGGGAACTCCATGATCGCCAGTCCACGCGTGCTGTTTACTTCAAAGCGCGTTGCAATAGAGACGCGATCGATTTAATACAAATGATAAGCCATCACGACGAAGTCGACTAGATGATTGCCTAGTGTGCGCGAGGGCCTAATAACAGAAATTTTATTGTTTGAATCAGCCAGAGCATCGCTCCAAGTGCAATCAGTAGTCCCAAAAAGATGGGGAACAGCAAATGGGGCGGCAAAAACCAACCGGAACACCAGCCCCACAAATTAACCCAGTCGAGCATGCAATACAGCGTTGCGGCACACAGGTAGGGACCAAATGGCGTTGCATTGTCACGCGTTATGATCCACACAATGACAACAAAGACTAGACCGAAAAAAGGCGCTAGAAAAAAGGCGATCCAAACGATTTGCCAACCGAAAAAAGAACCGATCATCGCCATCAAGGTAACGTCGCCAAAACCAAGTGCCTCCTGCCCCATCGCCCAATGCGCCACAATACGAAACCCCCAGACCAACACACCACCCAAGCCAATTCCGAAGAGAGACGAAAGCAATGCTTCCCATCGCGTTGGGCCAACCATCAGGTAAGCAACCGTCAAACTAACTACGCCGACAAGCCACAGCCCAAACAGCATCCTCGTGCTAGGACTCCTCCTCAAAACTTCGAAAAAATAATCAACGGCCTTTTTCAAGCCTCGACGACTGATCCATCGTCGGTCCGCCATTCCAAAGCACCACAAGCTCCAAAATAGAAGACCAAAAAAAAGCCCAATACTTCCGTTCCATATTGGACTCCATGGAGCTGGCGAGTTGGCCTGTACCGGAACGGGAATTCCTACCAGAGCAGGAAAAGCAGCGAACGCTAATTCATGCATCCTCCAGTCAGGTAAAACTACGGCTCCTACGAGACCAAGAATCGTTCCGGGAATCGTGATCCAATCTGGAATCGTTCGCTCGTCAAAGTCAATAAAGGTCGCAATTGTCATGAGCGTGATTAGCAACGCAAACGCAACAAACTGATGCATCAGCGTGCCTGGCCCAACTGGCGGCAATCCAACGGGCGTAAATGCGCTTACCATGCAATTACGGTACAAGAATACAATCGCAATCGGTGTCGCCAACTCGATCAAAAAAGGCCTAAGCCAAAATAATCGACCAAAGTGAACGCCCTCTTCTCGTCGGAAAAGCCATCCA
>JAYVBW010000667.1:0-5016 GCA_043750255.1 Pirellula sp. | reverse complement strand
ACAAGTTAGTCGCGCCAGTGTGGGCTAGGAAGCCATCCGTTTAGAACACATGTGCGACATGTCCGGCTGAGGACAGCCGGACCTACGTGTTTTTCATTCACAATTCTGATTATCGAAAGGGAGCGACCATTGAGCGAATCAGACGTTTTAGGCTGGCATTGGTTGGTTGATTTTTTTCAGTGCGCTAAATTGCCAACGGAGACGGCAATTCTTGAGTCGATTCTGGTAACCGCAGCTCAAATGGCAGGTGCTACGGTCGTGCAAAGTTGCTTTCACAAGTTTTCGCCCTATGGCCTGTCTGGCGTCGTTATAATCGCCGAGTCGCATTTGGCAGCTCACACTTGGCCCGAATATTATTCCATGTGTATCGATCTTTTTTCTTGCAGTGACAAGATCCAAGCTCAAGTTGCAATCGATTACATTGCAGAAAGAATTCAGGCGGAAAAGGTCGATCAACGCCATATTTTGCGAGGGAATTTGCTAGACTACACATTGTCGCGCCATCGCGATGCACCACCCCTTCCTTGAATCAGCTCGCACGAGGAGTTCGCACATATGTCTTGTCGCACCGAAGGAAATCTTGAGTTGCGACCGATGGTGGCAAACGACGTTCCAATCGCGTTGCGCATCATTCATGACTATGACGAAGACGACGCGGCGGAAGCGCAAGAAACGTATCGTAGCGGAATCGATGGCCAGTATTGCTTGTGCGATAATCGGGCCGTTATAGGCGTCGTTGGGGCGAAACACATTCCTGACACGGATGGTGCGTTTGGACTCTCCTGGACCTATCTACAACGCGATCATCGACGATCGGGCAAGGGTACTCGAATGCTCAATTGGATGATTGAGATCATGAAGGAGCAGGATGCACGTAAGGTATTCGTGCATGCGAGCGATTATATCGATCCGACAGAGGGTGATATCTACCGCGATGCTCGAGATACTTATTTGCAGGTCGGATTTGTCCCAGAGATTCGTCAAGCGGATTACTATGCGCCGGGCGAGTCGATGTTGGTTTACGGAATGCGGTTGTCTCCCCGAGAGGTTGTCAATGTGGTACTCAATCTGGACGATATCAAATTGACCGACGTCGACGAGATTCCAGAGACCAACGATGCGTACTGGTTGGCTTGGGAGTTGGTTGCCCAAGGTCAAGGGACGAAGCCTCACGACTTTCAACGCATCTTTGACGAAGTGAAAGGTTGGGGAGGAAGAACGATCTACATGGCGTTTCCGTCAGACGTGGCCAATGCCACTTCGCTTGTTACGTCCGCGAGATTCAAAACTTCAGGCCGATTGATCGACTACTACGAAGATGGAATCGACGAAGTGCACTACCGTTACGATATCTAATGCAAACCAGGCTGCCAGCCTGTTATTCAATACCCCAACAGGCTGGCAGTCTGTCCAACGCAAATCGCATCCACAAAATCATGAAAACCATTCGCCTATTGCTTGTCTGCTTGACGCTGTGTTTTATTGCCTCGCAGAATTTGTTTGCACAGGCCGCAAAGAAAGAAACGCGAATACTGATTGTCGTAGGACCGAGCACTCATCCGCCAGGATCGCATGAGGTCGCCGCGGGGGGACGTTTAATGAAGCATTGCCTCGAAAACATGTCTAATGTTGCGGGCGTCAAGGCTGATTGGTACGACGAATGGCCTAAAGATCAAAAGGTTCTAGATGCGGCCAGCAGTGTTGTCTTTATTGGTGACACTTTCCCTCCACAGCGCATGCCAGAGACCGCTTTGATTTTGGCAAAACTCGATGCGATGATGGAGCGGGGCTGTGGCATTGCGTGCGTACACTATGCAACCGGTCTCTGGGGGCAAGACGTAGAAGCAGACGGAAAGCATCCGCTGCTGGGTTGGATGGGTGGCTACTTCGCGAATAAGACATGTCCGCATCATCAGGGGGTGGCGAAAATATATTCCGCCGCCACCATCACACCCGCTGCTAGCGACCATCCCATAGCGAGAGGCTGGAAGGAATTCACCCTTCGTGACGAACCCTACATCAACAACTACTTTGGCCAAGATGGGAACAGGTTAGCACACAACGTAACAGCACTCGCCACGTCCCTGTTGCCACCGGAGGAGCCCAAGCGAGAAATCGTGTCCTGGTGCGTCGAGCGAGCAGATAGCGGTCGAGGCTTTGCGATTGTGATGCCGCACTTCTACAAGAACTGGGCCCTGGATGACCTTCGTTGTTTTATTCTCAATGGAATCGTTTGGACGGCAAAACTGGATGTTCCTGTGGCGGGTGTGAAAACGATTTTACCGTCACTCAAAGAGTTCCAACCTGCTGCCGTAGAATTCCTGCAACCACCTACGAAAGCTAAACAATAATAGACCATGCACAAAATACTTCCGCTTATTATTTTTGCTTTCTGTGTCGCAATCAATAATCCCATAGGCTGTTTCGCGGTAGAGAATTGGCCTGGCTGGCGTGGCCCACGAGGGGATGGTATCAGTCAGGAAACCAGCATACCTACGAATTGGAGTAAAAAGGAGAACATTCGCTGGAAGGTTGACTTGCCAGGTGAAGGCCATGCTTCACCGATCGTATGGGGTGATCGGGTCTTCATCGTCAGTTGTTTACCCGAGACCAAGGCTCGCGTGCTACTCTCCTTAGATCGAGAGAGTGGCAAGTTGGTTTGGCAGAAGACGGTGGTGGAATCCCAGCTAGAGACTAAACATGGACTCAATAGCTATGCATCCAGCACGCCTGCGACGGACGGAGAATTGGTTTATGTTGCATTCCTTAAGTCGAGCGACAAAATGGTGACTGCAACCAACGTTTCAAAACCTCGCGAGGTGACATTGGGTGAGATGGTGGTTGCAGCTTACGATTTCGAAGGTAATCGGCGCTGGATAGCCCAACCTGGCGAGTTCGTGAGTGTGCATGGCTTCTGCAGTTGTCCCGTCATTTTTGAAGACCTCCTAATTGTCAATGGTGACCACGACGGAGATTCCTATATCGTGGCTTTAGAGAAGAAGACTGGTCGCCAAGTATGGAAAATCCCACGGCAGAATAAGACACGAAGCTACGTCACTCCAATAGTTAGGCAGTTTGGCGGCAGGACTCAAATGATCCTTTCAGGGGATAAATCCGTTACAAGCTACGACCCGCGAACCGGATCATCTATTTGGCATATGGATGGACCTACGGAACAGTTTGTAGCCTCTCTTGTTGACGATGGCAGTCGCGTTTTTTTGACCGCTGGATTCCCGGACAAACATATCCTTGCAATTGACCCAACGGGGACTGGCAATGTAACGGATTCGCATATCGTTTGGCGATCCAAGCGAAACTGTGCTTATGTACCTTCGCCGATTGTCGTTGGTAAATTCTTCCTACTGACCAGCGACGAAGGTGTTGCGAGTTGTTATGACACCGCCAGTGGCGAACAGTTGTGGGTCGCTCGCCTAGAAGGGCACTACAGCACTTCGCCGATCGCAGTCGCAGGTCTCGTCTACTTTACGTCAGATGCGGGCGTTACGAAAATCGTTCGTCCTGGGCCTAAGTTTGACTTGGTCTCGACAAACTCGCTTCAAGAGGAATGTTTTGCGTCAGCAGCTTGCAGCCAAGGTAGTCTGTACTTTCGAACAGCTAAACATTTGATTCGTATTGAATGAGTGCACGTGGCAGATTATTAATTGTCAACTTTCTATTATCCACTGTCCATTGCTGACTACTGTCTTCTCAGTTGAAACAACTTGAACATCGGATCAGAAATTTTGGAAGCGCTTGCCTTTGACAGTTCTTCGGAAAGGACCTGGTCTAGTTGTCCTTGGAAGATTTTCTCGGCTCGGCCGCCGTCAAAATAGGCTGCTCCGTCCTGCGTGCTGCGCATAGATGAGATCATTTGCGAAAATAAGGTTTGGCCCACGAAGTCTTGGAAAGCTTTTCGCAATTCTTCGCCTTCGGGCTTTGGGCTTGTGTCGGCCAACCCTGTTGTATTGTTGTTTTCACCCTGCGTCGAGCTGATTTGGAACTCATTTGGCACAACTAGTTTTCCCAACGTCTGATTTGCTTTGGAACGCAGGAGATCGCTTGGCCCAAAGGACGAAGGTGCGGTGCGCAGGTTTGAGATATCCATGTTTGGCATTGGCTCCGTTTTGAAAATTGCTATTCAATAATCAGTTCGCCGTAGAGGTTCCCCTGTTTCTTAAGGGCTTTAATGATTGAAATTTGGTCGGCCGTTGGGACAGCCAATACGTTGAGTGCGTCAGTGAGATTCTTGAGGGTCGGACGCGGTGTCAGTCCATCCTGAGAGCTCATTGAAACGAAGCTACCGCCTGGGGCCACGCCTCCACGCGTTGAGATGGTCAGATTCTTGTGCGAGATTGCGACCGGAGCGATCGTGACGTCATCGCCGATGATCAGAACCCCTTCTCGTTCGTCGATAAAAACCCGCTTCTTGTTGTGCAGATTGAGCAGTTTCAAGTCGAGTACCAAGGAGACAAACGGTACCGGGTGATCTTTGTAAATATTAGGGATTGTGACCTCAATGGTTGCTTGATCGATTGCTTTGGCAAGCTTGCTTTTGTCTGATTTCGCGTATGCACCCGCAGTATTTTTCGTTGTGGGCGAGCCTTCAACGTTGCTTTGATAATCATTGATACTATCTTCGATGTTTTGAGAGGTTGCGATCGAGCGATGATCCGGGTCGACAATTAGCGATATCTTGTTGCCAGCAATGAATTCATTTGCGACCGTCAGCTCCATTTTGCAGCCGTCGACTATCTTACCGGACGTTGGGACTTTGGCGCTATCGATTACGATTGGGCCACTTGCAAGCGCAAAGACAACAGGGCGATCGGCTCTTGGACCGAGCAAATGGGTCAGCATCAAGTTGCCACCCTCAAGGCTTTTGGCGCTAATAGCACTCACCTTGCAGCTCAATTTGTCTCCTTGTTGGGCACCGCTTGGAGGAACCGTGACTTCGACAAAGACCAGGGCGACGTTTTTGGCGTTGGCCATTTCCTTTTCGATAAGACGACCTTGGAT
>JAYVBW010000666.1:0-2537 GCA_043750255.1 Pirellula sp. | reverse complement strand
TTCGGACGAAGTCGTCGTACGTTCCATGTATGAAAGAACTCATGCGAAACCAATCCGAGCCAGTCAGCGTACTTTGTCCGTTGTCGTTGAGACCATCGGCCTGTCATCAAAACGCAACTGTTGTCATGCTCGAGTCCGCCGCCAGTCTCGGTCGCCAAATTCAAGAACCAATATTCTTTGTAGGGCGTGTCTTGCCAAAAAGATTGTTCGGCCTCAACAATCTTCGCCACATCTTTAGCGGCTGAAGCCGTATCCCAATAGGACTCGCCGCCCAATGTTGCCAAATGATGTTTGGCTCCGCCCACTTCAAACGACTGAATATCAATTGCGCCCAACAAGATCGGGCTGTCCACCAGTTCATCAAAATTCGCGGCCCTGCGCGTCCACGGATCGCGAGCATCCACTGCTGGCAGACTGGACGCAGCCTTGGGCCAATTCGGCAATGCATCGATGCGCACAACGTGTGGATGATCGAGCATGTCAGCCCGCGTAATATACGTTGCAGCGCCTGTTAAAAAGGCAAAGTCTCGCTCAACCCAATTGGTGCGGACGCTCATTTCGTGACAATAGAGCGAGTAACGCAACGTCACTTCGTCGACACCTGCACAGTCTACTAGCCAGTGATTTTTGTCCTTCTTCCTGATACTGAGAGTTGCATTGGTTTTTCCGTTCACAGCAGTGAGCTGTTCGACCTGTCTAGCGTATTCTCTAACGAGATAACTGCCTGGCGTCCACACCGGCATCATGAATTCAATTTCAGATTGTCCGTCCGTTGGCACCGAGACTTCTATATCCACTCGATGCGTATCGGCTTGTCGAAAAGAGAGTCGATATTGAACGATTGAAGGATCTTTTTCACCATTCTCTGCAACGGCCATCACGGTTCCACCCAAGTATTCCTTTCCGATTATCCACAGCATAATTCCAAGACAAGTTGCTATTCGTTGAAGCATTGTACAGCGATCCAGATTCAATCAAGTGATAGTAAAAGAGTCGGCAAGCGGCAGAGAACTTCCTGCACTGGCTTTGGCCCAGTTTCAATGGCCTCTGAATAGCCTTGTTAGCTGAGCCTTTGGAGCCCCTAGTATGGCTCGTCGCAAACCAATTGCAACGTTGCGAACATTTTGTTACAACCCATGGGACCTGCTATTATCGGTCCAGTTTAAATTGGAGGTTAACCGCAGACTACAATTTGAGTAGCCGACGAATGCTGCGTTGTATACTCGATCTCGTTTTTAATATCTTGTCGCTTGCCGTTTCGCACTTAGAACATGATGGAATTGGGTTATCTTCAGCGATTGACGCTACAGCTCACAGCGGGAGCTGCCATGCTGCCGGATTCCATACGGGACCGACACGCCGGGTTCGTATTGTCGCTGCAACGCAGCGATGGTGGCTGGTCGGGGCGGGAGGGAGAGAGTGATCTTTATTACACTGGATTCGCCCTTCGATCGCTAGCGATTTTGGGATTGCTCACCGGTGACGTGGCTAATGCGGCAGGTCGCTTTCTGTTGTCTCGAACGGAAAAGCAAGAGTCTGTCATCGATTTGCTTTCGCTAGTTTACGGTGCTGCGTTAATCGAGGCATCTACTGAAAAAAACCCTCTTGATGGTGTTGGAGTTAATTGGCAGAGCCGAGTTACGAGTTTACTTACTTCGCTTAGGCAGCAGGATGGCGGATTTGCTAGAACCGCCCAAGCATCGATCGGGAGCACTTACCAAACATTTTTAGTGGCGATTTGTTTGGAGTTGATGGGACATCCGCTGCCAGTCGACGATCCAAGCGTAGCGTTTTTGCTTTCGCAACGTCGCGACGATGGCGGTTTTCTTGAGGTTCGGGTGGCCAAACGTTCGGGGACCAACCCGACCGCCGCCGCCATTGGGGCGTTGCGAACACTCAATGCGTTGCCGGTGGGTGTCGCAAAGGCCGCCGCTGAATTCATCGCCGAATTGCAGAGCGATGAGGGAGGCTTTCAAGCGAATACACGAATGCCGCTACCGGACTTACTGAGCACTTTTACGAGTTGCGTTACCTTGTGGGAGGCGGACTCTCTGGACCAAGTCGATACAGCTCGAGCGTGGCGGTATGGCTTAAGCATGGCTAGGGCCGAAGGTGGATTTGCTGGCTTTGAACTCGATCCGGCTGAGGATGTGGAGTACACGTTTTACGGACTTGGACTGCTAAGTTTGCTGGCACCCTGGCAAATCGATTAACGTGGGGCATCTGCTCCGTCCGCTGACGAAAAACCGTGGGTCAGCGGCTCCGTCCGCTGACGAGAACAATGTCCTGCAGGCGGAGCCGCGCGACCTCTAATTCCAGTTATCCATTGTCAATTCTCAATTCTCAATTGTCCTTATTTGCCCTTCCGTAAAAGCTTGGTAATTGTACACTTTTGATTAAATACCATTGATTTTGACGCTCAGCCGTCCGGTGCCAACGTTGACACCGGCACCTGCTGGGCGATTTTTGTTTCCTTTTAGGCTGCGTTTTGGGAAATCTGAAACGCACAACGCTGGGTGAAGTATGGAACTAACCAA
>JAYVBW010000665.1:0-5003 GCA_043750255.1 Pirellula sp. | reverse complement strand
AATTCAGCCTCACCTCTGGTAGTAATCACTTGAAGGGCTATGGATGCAAGCACTCCGTGTGCAAGTTTCCCAACTTCTTTGGTCGTGACAGAAGACCTCGGCGAAGTTGCATTCGCACCCGGCGGCGATTCCTCTGGCGATCGGTCTGCAATCTCCACGATTCGTTCCACCGCTGGAATTATCTTCTTCTTGAGAATCGCGTTCGCTTGAATCGTTGTGTTTTGTTTCGTCAATTCTAAACATTGTTTATTTAAGCCCGATAAGACATCGACGTTATCCAACAACCTGGCCGCCAAGTCCTTTGCATTCGGTGCAGTCAAAGCGTTATCCAATCCTTCGACCAATCGCCGCAGGTCTTTTGCTGCCGCCTCACTCGCAACCGCGAATTCCGCCGACTCAATGTCAGAGCGAGCGAGCACTGCATTCTTCTGCGAACGAATTACGTCAAATAGCTTGCTTCGGACCTCTGCCGCGGCCACAACTTTCGTGATGGTCTCTTTGCTCCAGACTTCGTTGTTTCGATTGAGGGTAGAAAGCCGAGTCTGTCCAACCCATCCCGTTAGCAATAGAAATCCGGACAGGATGGACGTCAACAAAATTAACTTGGTACTTAGCTTGAGGTTCTTCATGATGTTTTTCATTAGGTATTCGTGCTTTGGCTTTCGATTTCAACGATGGGCAGAAATTTTCGTGGATTGAGGACTACCAATAATTGCTCAGGGAGTCGGACAACTCGTTCGATCAACCCACTGCGCCCGTTGGACGCCAGCCCAAGTCTGGCCGATTCGCCAGCATCTAGATCGCTACTTGTAACGGAGACGATTTCGCCGACCTGATCGACGAACAGTCCAAATGCTTGCCCTATTTCGGGCTTGAAAATAACCAAACGACGAGCATCCTCGGCGTTAATCACAGGAAGCTCGAGCAGTTGCTTCAGGTCCAGTCCCAGGATAATCTGGCCCCGAATATTGATATACCCACGTACGCCAAAGGGCGCGTGCGGGATGCGAGTGCATGTAACGTCATCCGTTATTTCCTTGATGTCAGCCAACGGTATGCCAAACAAACGCCCGGCTGCCCCGAATGTGCAAAACATGGTTGGCTGATCGATCATTTAACTCTCCTCGCTTTCGACACCTAAGAGTTTTCGAACCGTTACAATCAAACGATCGTGATTGAGTTTTTCTTCGAAGCCGTCGAAACCGCATGCCTTCGCCTTGCTCTCGTTTTCGGCTTTGTTGAGCGATGAGAGAGCTAAAAATTTGGTCTTGTATCCCGCTTTTCTGGCGGCTGTGCAAAACTGCCAGCCATTCATATTGGGCATTTCGATATCGGATACAACTAAGTCAAATGATTCGCTGGCCAGTTTGCGCATTCCGTCTATTCCATCAACCGCTGTCACGACAGATAGACCTTCTCGTTCAAAATAGCGTTTGACCACTTCTCGAAAGAACCGCGTATCGTCCACCAGCAATAGACGGTGGAAGCCGTTGACTGGTTCATAGGGGGACGTCAACGCGTCGTCTTCAGCACCATCCGATGGCCCTTTTTGAATCACTTGCTTGTCGGCAACGGAACCAAAGATCTTTTCACGGAGATACTGCGTGTCTAAGAAGAGCGCTAGACGTCCGCGGACAATGGCCGTGCCCAAGATGCCTGGATCATCAACCGCTACCTCGTGTATTTCGATGGCAAGCGATTCGGAATCAATGATTCGCGAAACCAGTATGCCCATCGGCTCGCGAACAAATTTTGGAAGTAGCAAATGCATTTTAGGCAATGGTTCACAAGACGAAACATTAAGGTACTTGTCGAGATGAACAATGCGTGTCGGCACCCCCTCGATCGTGATAAAACTTTGATCTCCCACGTGTTCTACGCGATCCATAGAAATCGATTCGATGCGACGAACTTGGACCAAGGGAACTGCAAATTGCTCTTCATGTCCATATTCAAACAATAAAACGCGATGTACCTCGGCGGCGTCTCGAAGTATTTCTTCTTTTGCGATAGTTTCGACTCCGAAGCAATCTGCATGCTCCGCAACGCCGTCGATGTTGGAGATGAGCGAGACACAACCGTCTCCCATGAGCGTTGCGCCCGCGAAGATACCGATTTTCTTTAACGATGGATGCATTGGCTTGACGACGACTTCCACTGTCCCGCGAACGTCATCGACCAACAGGCCGAACTTTCTGTCTCCGGTTCGAAGGACTAAGATGTACTCAATGCGCTTTGGATCTCGTTCCTCTGGGTTGTTGGCAGCCATTATTTCGCACTTCACGGCGGCATTGAACGGTTTCGTCCGTTTAAGCACTTCCGCATATCGAACAATCGGTAACAGGACTTCCCTGAGTCGATACATCTCCGTGTCGTATGCATGTTCGATTGCGCCTTGTCCTCCTGGGTACAAACACACGATTTCGTCCAGTCCACGTTGAGGCACTGCGAATCGTTCCTCTCCGACGGTTACGATCAAACAAGGAATAATCGCAAGCGTAAGTGGAACTCTCATGACCATTGCAGTTCCTTTGCCGGGCTTCGAATCGATGGTCAACGATCCTTCAAGCCGTTCGATGTTGGTCCGAACGACGTCCATACCAACGCCGCGACCGGAAACATCGCTAACTTGTTTAGCTGTGGAGAAGCCTGGGAGCAGAATATAGGAGTAAAGTTCCTTGGGCGAGATCTTGGATAATTCGGCTTCGGTCTTTAGCCCTAGTGCCAAAACTTTAGTTCGTATAGCGTTCGGATCAATGCCGCGTCCATCGTCGCGGACCTCGATGACGACCTGTCCGTCTGCCGTCTTGGCGGACAACGTTACTTTTCCAATACGTGGTTTGCCTGCATGAAGGCGTACCCTCGGTGTTTCCAACCCATGGTCGATGCTGTTTCGAATGAGATGAATCAGGGGGTCGGAAAGCTGTTCCAGAACCGTTTTGTCGAGTTCAACTTCTTGTCCAACCGTTACGAGCTCTATCTCTTTGCCTAATTGGCGGCTGAGATCTCGTACCATTCGAGGGAAACGGTCAAAAAGACTGCCGACGGGCTGCATCCGCGTCTTGAGCACAGAAACCTGTAATTCGGAGGTGACCGAATTGAGGCGCTGGATGACGGCACGCGGAGTGCCATCCAACTCACCGAACGCGAGCAAGGCTTGATTACGGACTAGAGTTAGCTCGCCGACCAAATTCATCAGTCGATCCAAAAGTTCGACATGAATACGTAAACTGACAGAGCGTTCGGCACCCAAATTAGGTGCAGCGGCAGTGTCGAATTGTTTGGCGACCGCACCATCCGGATTTTCTTTACCCTCGACTTTTGCAGAATTGGATTCCGGCGTTGGAAATGAGAAAGGCTCGACCTTGGGGACCGCTCGCACGGATTCGGCTGGTATGTGAACTGGAATGGGCATGATCGATGGCGGTTCGATTGGAATGCGCTCAATCGTCTCGATCGATTTTCCATCCGCTATCCAAACAACGGACGTTGGAACGCCAGTTGCTAAATCGGCGGGTTCATAATAGAGTCCCCCGGCGAGTTGCGGGAATTGTTCGTGAAATTGCTTTAGGATTCCCTGGCCGTCACTGTACTCTAGTGTTCGCAGATCTACTGCGCCTAACTCGCTCCATTGCATCGTGGGAATATGCAGTGATAGCTGACGATGAAGGTCAAAAATTGTTGAATCGGCATTCAATTCAACTTCGATTTCGATTTCTGAATCCTCCCAGCGATCGACGCTTGTAGTTAAATCGCATTCAGGCCAATCAGCCTTTCGCATTGTCGCGATCGCAATGATTGCGTCGAGCATGGCAAGGATTTCGAAAGGTGCCGAAGGCAGGCGGACTTGGAATGCCGTCGTTGTATTGTGCGATAAATCGACTAGAGAATCGTCCGACGAAGAACCAACAATGCCATTGAGCCGAAGCAACAAGCTGCTGATGTCTTGTGATTCGCTATGGTCCAGATCATCCAGCATTGCCGCAAGACGATCATTGGTAACGAGTATCGCTTCTACGACCGATCGCGGCGGTGCGACCGAACTATCTCGGTAGTTTTCCAAGACGCTCTCTATCGCATGGGCTATCTTTTGCAGAGTGTGAAAGCCCATAAACCCGGCATTGCCCTTCAACGAGTGCACAGCTCGCAAGCTGGTGTCGATGAACTCTCGAACATCCGACTCGCTCACGGCATTTTCTATGGACAGCATCGAGTCTTCTAAAACCTGAAGGTGTTCTCGCGACTCAACAACAAAATCCGCACGTAAAGTATTCGGTATGCTAACCATCCTGGTCCTCGATTCGAGAAGCCTGACTAGCAATACCCATGGCGGAAAGAACTCGGCGAACCATGGGCGAAGCATGTTGGAGCTTCAGTTCACGGCTACCCTTCGCCGCATACATGATGGCTGAATGCAGCAAGGCTAAGCCGACAGCGTCGAGATCCTCTGTTTTTGACAAGTCCAAAACAACTTCTTTGTAAGGCGGCTCGTGTGCAAATGCCGCCAACAATTCCTGACGCAAACCCTCTGCGTTTTTTGCTAACAGCACGGATGGCACGAGCAAATGATTGGACGGTTTCTTTGTTTCCGGTTGGACGGGAGTTTGTTTCGCCGCAGGCTGGCTTGTGGGGACGACCGAGTTCGAAGTCTGTATTTTTGTTTCAGGTTCAGCTATCTGCGTAATTGGCCTGGTTTCCTCAACATTCGAAGCAACTGGCATTCCTTGCAAGACGCAACGTAATTGTGCAACGGTGGACGCGGTAATATCCTGGAAAGAATCCCAGTTAGCGGTCTCGCTTTTGGACTCGTTAGAGATTTGAGCAAGTAAATCCACCGATTGAAGCAGCACGTCTATACCGTTTGGTTCCAGTACCAATTGGCCCCGTTGAGCGGCGACAAAGCAGTCTTCCATCACATGTGAAACTTCGACTGCTGGCATAATCCGTACAATCCTTGCAGCTCCTTTAATTGAATGTGCGGCTCGCATCATCCCATCGAGCAG
>JAYVBW010000664.1:0-5662 GCA_043750255.1 Pirellula sp. | reverse complement strand
GCCTTGTTCGCGATTGACTAATCCACTGAACCAAGCCAACGTCCACTCAGGCGCAACTGGGTCGGTTGCCTTTGCCGCTCGCTGTATGGCATCGCCAGCTTCATCGATTCTGCCTTCACGCAGATACACGCGAGCAAGGTTTAGTGGCCCGTCGAAGCGTTTCATATTCTCCACCGTCTGAAACGCCTGTTCTGCTTGCTTGAGTTCTGCTTTCCCCTCAAGAAATAAACCGATCCCATAGTCATTCCAGCGTTGCCAACCTGGGATTTTGGAGTCGTTGTTTTTTGGTTCTTCTGCAAGGCCCTCGATTGGAAATACCACCGAGTCCGTAGCGAGAGTCAGAACGGGGAGCGTATTCCGATACACGGCCGGCTCTATCGACTCGCTGTTTGCAATGGGGTTGTCGTTCGGCTGTTGCCGCTTGTGAACGATCTCCATATATTCGTAATCGAATTTTCGATACTGTAATTTGACCGTTGCAGTGATCGGCTGCTTCAGGTCGTCCGGAACACGGAACGAATAGTGGACGACTTGTCCTGATCCCGGCGGAATCTGATGGTTGTAAAGGGGTGTGAAGATATCTTGAGGATTGCGTCTGTTGATGCGGTTGCCATTTCGGTCCAACATAAAGACGTTAATAAAGTGAGAACGTCGATCCACTTCGCCTTTGGCATCCATTCCACCGCTCTGCCCGATGAGTCGATCGCCACTTTGCAGTGATACCTCAAGCCAAACCTCGTTCGAGTCGACCGTCCCCTGTGTGAATTCGTGGCCTACCTTTAAGGTTCGCACAATGGTCTCGAGTAAGTATTGCGATCCGGGCTTCAAAGTTGGAACGTCGGGCCGAATAGGACCGAGTAGTTTGCCATCGACACTCGCATTCTCTTTGACTGCGAAGATATCCACGCGCATCGTTCCTTCGAGAAACTTCTTGTGTTTATCCTCGACTTCGGTCAGGTAACCGCGAAGTGCAGGTAGCCCCGTATTGCCCGCAGCAAATGTGTGGTCGTGGATCGAAAACTTGTCGTTCGACCCAGCGAAAAGCTTGGCTCCGAAGTCATTTGACTCCTCCAATGGCATATGGCAACCAGCACATGCCTTCTGCGATTTTTCCGGATAATAAAAGCTTCGAGCACCATGGCCAGATACTCCGCTAAGGAGCCAAGAGTCATAGTGATTTTGCCCTCGCAAAAAGTCCTTGTACTGATTGAGAGCGAACGGCAGATGCACTTTATGGCAGGTCGAACAGAACTCGGATGTCTTATGAAAGTCCTTTAAAAACGTTTTCTTGTGAAATGCTGGCTTGGCCTTGATCAGTTGTTGGTTTACCCATTGAAGCATTGGATTTTCACTGAACGCAAATGGGTAATGCAATGGTTCCTCGATTGTAAAGTCTGCGTTCCCGCGAGTTGAGTTGATATTCGTAACGGCGTGGCAAACCGTGCAGGTAATGCCAGCCTGGGATGTTGGGTGATTGACGTCGTCGAACTTCGGATCGTCGAATGCACCGCTGAAGAACGGGACTGGATCATGGCAGCCCGCGCACCATCGAGAAGCCTTGACGTCTCCATCTCGTTTCAACGAAACCTCACGCGTCTCACGCACGCTAGCTAGATAAGCCGGATTGTTGAAGGAACTAAAACGATGCGCGCTGTGATTCCAACTCTTATAGGCGTCCGGATGGCACTTCAAACAGTACTCATCATTGTCGAGGTTTTTAGCGGATATGAATGCACCATTCGATGTCCGAGCGAGCGATGGTTCAAAGTACTTGACTCCATCTATCGATCCTATCTTGTTCCATTCGCGTGGATCCTGTGTATGCATGGAAACCATGAAGGCAACCGAAGCGATCGCAATCGCCCCGTAAGCGATCCCCAGTTTCCACTTGATCTTCTGGCCTACTAGGCGATGAAGCCAGTAAAGCCAAATCGTTACCACTGGGCAAACAACGTGTATCCAGTAGACAAGCGATCGAGTTGAGGGGTGCTTGAGGTCGAAAATTTCGCCTACACGTACTAGCAATAACCCGGACCCCAGTACCACTAGGCTGACCGAAAATAGCGCGTAACCGACTCGTATCGCTCGCTTGTTTTTCCGCTTGCGAGCCGTCAACATATGGATCAATCCAAAAACTATGAAGGGCAATAGAAAGATAAGACCGAGAACCACATGCCCGAGAAACATGACCATGTAAAACTGGTTCTGATAAGTCTCGCCACGTTGCCATTCCAGAAACGTGATCGTTGCCAAGTACAGAGAATTCGCACACAGCAATGACAGCAATGCAAATACTACAAAAAGCAGTCGTTTTAGCCTTTTACCGATTGGCGGCGTGTAAACTCTCCTGGTTGTGGCGTTCGACATATTTACGGTTTTAGCTCGGATTGGATCGATCTCTCACCCTGCAACGGGAGAGAGTAGACGGTCTTTTGGTGAGGGTCGGCAATGAGCAACCTTTCACCCTGCAATGCTAGCCCAACCGGATTTTTGAGCGGTTCGCCACTAAAAAACTTCTCAGGTTTTCCTTGTGCCGGGATTTTCCAAATCGATTTCGCATATCCGTCGGTTAGATAGCAGTCTCCTTTCAAATCTACTACGACTTGATGCGCAAATTGAAAGATAGGCTCACTGACTATGACTTCCTTTGTTTTGTCTGTTGCAAATCGAACGAGTGGCTCTTTCGAATGAGACACGACCCAAACTCGATCCTGAGCGTCGAGGGCAATCCCTCGCGGTGCAGGCACTTTCACGAATTCTGTAGCTGCACCACCTGCTGCTGCAACTTGGAAAATGCAGTGGAGTTCGAGATCGCACACGAATAGAGTGCCTTTTGAATCGATCGCGATGGCAGTTGGAATCCCTATCCCTCCGGCGGTCATGGGCACTGGATTTTCGGGAGTATCAAACCGATAGACCTCACGGGTCGACGAATCGCCTGCGAGTAGCTTTCCATTGATATCGATCGCCAAACATCGAACTGCATTTAAGGGTGTTCGAAACTTCTTGGATCCCTGGTAATAAATCGATGCCTTTCCGTCCTGAATTTTCCAAATTCCTGGCAGGTTTCGGTCAGCAACGTAAATCGAATTATCTTGCCCAGAAACGACGGCCAGTGGGTAATCCATCCCATCGCCGAGACAGCGTTCGGATCCAAGCGCGAGCCGAAAACCCAGCAAGCCGACTAACACCCATGCGACAACTTTTATAGATTGCATTTTTTGACGATTTTCTAAGAGTGACTGATTGATTGTGGTTGTGGGGCAGCGGCTCCGTCCGCTGACAATAGCAATTCCCTGCAGTCTATCCCATTCTAGTTTTCACGCACTTGGTTCCAAAACAAACCAGGCGACTGAAGGCGGGTTTGATACCGCTTCAAAAACCCCATATGCTTCGGTTCGGATGGGAAAGACTCGTCCGGTTCATAAGGATACTTTGTCATTGCGCGAAAGGGGAGCGGTTCCACAGACTGGCCGTGAATTGTATTCAAATCTGCATCCTTGTCCCAGCCGATATTGTAGATAATAAAATCCCTCTTCCAGCCGTTAGGGAGCACTGGTGTTTCCGTCGAAAACTCCACAGTCATTTCATCGCCAGCTCCCAGAACCACCTGCATATCATCCGCGTCAGCGATCAGCTCCTTGACGTCGCCGAACCGGGTAAAGCTTCCCGACATGGGTGGCCAAATCGATTCCGTGGTGACTTTTTCGTAAGCAAATCGCTTAGGAGCATTGCCTGGCTGAGGAATCAGTTTTGAGAAGCCTCGATAATGCAAATTAGCCTTCAATAAATCAAGCTGGGTCAATCGATAGTCCAAAGCTTTCGCTTTACCCTCCCCGGACGTCCAAAATACTTCATCCCAGCACAACTCCATGTTGGTTACGATGCGAACACGATGATTGTTCGACCGAAACTTTCCGGTTAGATCGATTGCAATCGTTTTAGTCTTTCCACCCGGGAAACCAGCGTAAGGAATAACCTCGACCCATTTTCCATTTTCATCTGGAACATGCACCGAGGGTGCCCTGAGCTGAGGTCGAAGCGGATTTTCTGTCATGGCCAAGTTGAGTGAAGTGCATGTGGGAAAAACCCACCCGGTTAAAAACAGTGTCACTTCATTTGCTTTTTCCTCGACTTCATTCAAGTCGATCTCCAACCAATGTTCTTCCACGAGCCCTTGATTGAAACCCTCCTTCCAGCATCGCGTGAACCGTTGATCGCGTTTCGAAACCAATTCTGAAAGATCGTTTCCGCGTTGATCGATGACCGATCGAGGCTGCAAGCGATTGCGAACCGTGTGCACACGGAATTTTGCCAAATCGGGTGGCCCGACCTTTTCGTTGGTGAAAATTTCAATCTCTGCAGGATGGTCGACTGCCAGCAATTGAACGGAATCGAAATAAGCTGCCTCCCAAAGTTCTTCCGTGATTTGCAAAACATATCGACCATCGCGAGGCTTCACATGATCGCCGTCTATTTTCAAATATTCCCATTCGCGGGAGGGAGCCGAAACACCTTGGGCAAACTGGAGCCCGATCGGAGCGGCCCAAAGGCAGTCGGTGCAAAACTCAAATCGTTCGCCATTCCATGCATATAGAAAGGGACAGGAACCACCTAAATTTTGCTGGTCAAAAACCGTCGAACGATTGGTCACATTGAGCACATTGTTCGGTATACCATTTGTCCAGAGTACTCGCATGATGTCGGCACCGGTCTCTTTACCGAGTCCAAATTTGGTCTGAGTCCTACGGACGATGCGAGCTTGGTACCGACCACCCGACTTGAGTTCAATCAGGCTTCCAACGCCATGCATGTTGCATCGCTCTCGCGGCCGCTGTTTTCCATCTTCATCGGCCCGAATAACGACCTCGAGATGTTGATTCGCATTGCCCCCTTGGTTCTCTAGGAATCGAACTGCTCCATCATTTGTTAAACAAGCCAGGTCGTCGTCTCCATCGCGATCGATATCGATGATCACAACTTGCAAAGTGTTATCTGAAAAACGAAGTGATGCTTTGTCCAAGATGAGCCTGCCATCACTGCCGCCCCGAAACAACTCTAAGCCTTGTGGTCCCCACACGATACAATCCGAGAATCCGTCCAAGTCCATATCCTCGGCGACGAGCCCAACCATCGGTGTCGACGACAAAACGGTCACTTGATCCGGTATCCAACCATGCCGACCCATCGACTTCATGAGGCCAAGCCTCGTCCCGTTTCTGCCACAGGTTACGATATCCCAACAGGCATCGCCGTTTGCATCGATAGCGTCGATCGCGCGGCAAGCACCGTTCAAGCCGGACTTCCAATCGAGGCTCGAGAGATGGTATCGCCCATGCAGGTTGTTGGTGAGGAATATCGGTTGATTGGAGTCTTCCGAGCCAAGCATGAAATCATTGAGCACATTGCGGTCGAGATCCATAGCCAAAATCGAATCCACTTTCTGCGACGCAGGAGGAAGGTTCGAAAAGGAAGTGAAGTCCGCAAATGTCCAGTCACCCCGGTTCGACCAAAGTGAAATGCCGCTGTCTGAAGACACGATCAAATCAATATCCGAATCGTGGTCGAAGTCTATTGCGGCGACCGCTCGAATACCTTTTAAAGTAGCGAACACGTCCGATTGAGGCATGTTCGTCAAGCTTCGGCCTGCGGTGGATGCGTC
>JAYVBW010000663.1:0-3026 GCA_043750255.1 Pirellula sp. | reverse complement strand
CAAAGCCTCCACCTTTTTGTGCAAATGTGACGATATAGTGAAAATACCTGGCTGCCGATCAATTCCATGCAGCCAACTCAAACCACCCGTCCTTTTTTTTCGGGAGGTGAGCGTCACATCGGGAAGCGTACGACCAAGAATCTAGGAATATAGCCAGGAACCGGATAACGGTCCAGGGCGAATTTCCCCGTTGAGTCGCAAAAGTAGCGATGCACTTTAATGGTGTCCGACCGAGAGCTTTTTGGACAAACTGCCAAAGGTCAGCCCATTCAGGATCGGCGATCGGCAGCGTCCCTGGTCATATCGGCAGCTTCCTTGGTCAAATGGGTTCGTTTTGGGGGGGTTCGAGCGAGGGTCAATGCAATTTCCTGAACGCATTCCAAAAGTCCGAGCTCCAAATCGAACGTATTTTCGATCGACCAAACCGATTCATCGATTATCGACGGTCCAAACTCAGAAACTGGCTTTTCAGCCAAAAATTCTATCCCTGTGCTACCAAAACACGCATCGACATCCAAAGCGGATAATGAATGCGGTTCCGATTGTACCTCGATCGAAAAGCGACTATTCAATGTATTTTGGACGATTAATGGAATGTCCTGTCCGCGATTGGCAGTTACTGACAATTCGCTTGATTCAGGGTTGAGGCTGCACAAGGCCATGGCACAACTTCGATTGCCTGATTTGCTGCTTCGGTCGGATCGAAACTTGCTCCGGTAAGCATCCCAATTCATGGCATTGACATAGGGAGCAGGCGGGGCGATTTTGTCGAGCGATGATGTAAAAAACGACCTCACATGGACCTCGCGGGTTTCATAGCTTTTCGCAGTTGGATTTGAAAAATCAATCAGGCTTTTAATAGCAAAGGAACTGTAGTACGCGAAAATTGCCAGCGACCGAATCCTTGGTTCATAGATGGTATTACGTCATTACTTTCGAGAGTGATTGGCAAGTTGGTGGGTTTGTATGGTTTATACTGTCATTTTGAGAAATCGCCCTCTGTAATGAGGAAACGTACTAAACCAAAAAGCGGCCACCAGAATTGCTTTCTGAGCGGAGAGCGGGCAAGTACAATGGGCATTGCCCACCTCACCCCACCCTGCCGCCTAACGTTAGGTTTCGACTTTGTATTGGCTCGCTGAAATCTGCGTGAAGAGACCTGTTTTTGCCCTCATGCTCGTGATGGCAATGGTGGTGGCTGGCGTGGTCGCCTTTCCGTCGCTTGGGATCGATCGCTATCCCAAGACCGACTTGCCAACCGTTTACATTCGAACCGGCTACCCTGGAGCGGCCTCGCAGGAAGTCGAATCCGAGGTCTCTCAAGTCATTGAAGCCGCTGTTTCCACGGTAGCGGGGATTGAGGAACTGAGGAGCATTTCCTCCGATGGAAGCTCCATCGTTCTGATCACTTTTTCACTCGCGCGCGACATTGACGCAGCTGTCCAAGATGTGCGCGATGTTGTATCGGCGGTAACAAATCGTTTGCCGCGTACCGTGGATCCGCCCATCGTCCAAAAAATGGACATCGACTCCTCACCGGTAATGTCGATCGCTATCTCAGGGGAGCGAACGCCGAGCGAATTGTATCTGCTAGCGGATCGCTACGTGAAAAGCGTTATCGAATCGAGCCCGGGTGTTGGGCAAGTTTCCATCTCGGGCGCAGCAGAGCGAGCGATCAAAGTCAATATCGACGCCAAGCGACTGGCTGCGTATCAGCTCTCCATCGTTCAGGTACGTGATGCATTGGTTAGGCAGAACGCAGAAGTGCCTGGCGGGCGAGTCGATGAAGGTTTGCGAGAGCGATCTATGCGAACGCTTGGACGTGTGGCTGATTCCAAGGACTTTGAGGACTTGGTAATTGATACGGTCGGCGGAGCCTCTATTCGGCTGGGTGACCTCGGTACAGTCGTCGATGGGACCAAAGAGGTTCGCACCATGGCGCGCTTGGACGGAAAAACGACGGTTGTCTTGAGCGTGCAGCGACAGTCCGGCGAAAACACAGTCAACGTGATTGCTGGAGTTAAAGAGCGACTGAAGCGTAGTGAGCAATTGCTTCCAAAGGACGTTCGTGTGGCGGTCATTCAAGACCAATCTCGCTACATCCTGTCCGCCTTGCATGAAATCGAAAACCATCTTGTCTCTGGCTCGATTTTAGCTTGCTTGACCGTATTGATGTTTATGCGTTCTTGGAGATCCACTTTGATAGCGTCGGTAGCCATCCCTGCGTCCATCATCGCGACGTTTGCTTTCATGAAGGCATTTGGTTTTACGCTGAATAACATGACGATGTTGGCGTTGGTTCTGATGGTTGGCGTCGTGATCGACGACGCGATCGTTGTTCTGGAAAACGTCTTTCGGCTCATCGAAGAGCAGGGCATGGATCCGTTTCAAGCAGCGATCGATGGAACCAAAGAAATTGGTTTGGCCGTTCTAGCTACGACTATTTCTCTCGTTATCGTCTTCTTGCCGGTTTCATTCTTGTCGAGCGTGACGGGGCGCATGCTCTTCGAGTTTGGTGTAACTGCCACCGTTGCCATTTTGGTATCCATGGTTATCAGTTTCACATTGACGCCGATGATGTGCAGTTTGCTACTAAAGAAGCCAAAGCCCAAGGATGATTCAGCGCATTCACAAAAGACGACGCGACAAAAGGGCTTCTATCACTTGGTCGAGGTGAGCTATATGGCCTCGCTTCGGGTCGCACTCAAGTATCGATTCTTGACGATGCTATTATGCGTCGGAACCATTCTCGCAAATATTCCTTTGTATGGTTGGGTTCGACAAGATTACATCCCGACCAACGTGGACGAGTCCGAGTTTGAAGTTAGCGTAAATGCCAAGGAAGGTACGTCACTGCTTGGAATGAACGAAGCGCTTCAAGTCATCGAAGAGAAGTTACGTACAGTCGACGGTGTTGTTTTGACTTTGGCGAGCGTTGGGACTAGGGGGTTTGGCGGCGTTAATAGTGGAAGCGTGTTTGTTCGTTTGCGCGACGCGTCGGAAAGAACGTTTTCACTAGAGCGATT
>JAYVBW010000662.1:0-2500 GCA_043750255.1 Pirellula sp. | reverse complement strand
TGCCATAGATCCCCTGCCATTTGAGCGATCAATGCGCCCTTGCCATGAACCACTTCGTCGTGCGACAGCGGCAAAGTAAAATTTTCGGTAAACGCATAGATCAAACTAAACGTGAGTTCATTGTGATGGTATTGGCGATGGATCGGATCGTTTCGCATATAGCGGAGCGTGTCATTCATCCAGCCCATATTCCACTTCAGCGAGAACCCAAGTCCACCAAACTCGGTTGGTCGACTGACTCCAGGCCATGCGGTTGATTCCTCGGCAATGGTTAAAACGCCAGGATGACGCGCATGAGCTTGGATGTTGAATTCTCGGAGCAAATGGATCGCTTCGAGATTCTCGCGTCCGCCATGAACATTCGGTAGCCATTCGCCTTGCTTTCTGGAATAGTCCAGGTAGAGCATGGATGCAACCGCATCGACCCGGAGGCCATCGATGTGGTATTTATCAAGCCAGAACAGTGCGTTGGAGACCAAGAAATTTCGGACTTCATTGCGTCCGAAGTTGAAGATCATGGTTCCCCAATCGGGATGCTCGCCTTGGCGCGGATCGGAATGTTCGTACAAAGCAGAGCCATCGAACTGGCGTAAACCGTGTGCGTCTTTGGGGAAGTGAGCTGGCACCCAGTCAATGATCACGCCCAGACCATTTTGATGGCAATGGTCGACGAAGTACATAAAATCTTCGGGAGTACCGTAGCGACTCGTTGCGGAGAAATAGCCGACGGTTTGATAGCCCCAAGAGCCGGTAAAGGGATGCTCCGAAACAGGCATCAATTCCAAGTGCGTAAAGCCCATCTCCTTGCAATACTGAACCAACTGATGCGCAATTTCGCGATAGTTCATCCACCCATGAACGCCTTTTTCGCATTTGCGCCATGAGCCCAAATGGACTTCGTAGACCGACATCGGTTTTTCGAGCTGGTTCTCGTTCTTGCGTCTCTCAAGCCAATGTTGATCGTTCCATTCGAAATCATCGAGCGATTGGACAATGGAAGCGGTTCTTGGGGGTAATTCCGCAAAGAAACCGTACGGATCTGTTTTGTCGACGACTTGGCCATCTAGCATTCGAACACGGTATTTGTACTTTTGTCCGACGCCGATTTGAGGAACAAAGAGCTCCCAAATACCGGACGGAATTTGTTTCTGCATGCAGTGCGAGCGACCGTCCCAATGATTGAAATCACCGATAACCTGGACACTTTGCGCATTGGGTGCCCAAACGGCAAAATTGACGCCGGAATGACTATTCACTTCGCGAACATGGGAGCCAAGTTTTTCGTAAATGTTCCAGTGTTGGCCAGCGTTAAACAAGTGCCGGTCGAAGTCGCTGATCATGCTTGGCACAGCATAAGGATCTTGCATTTCAATGGTCTTTCCGCTCGAATTTGAAAGCCGAAATCGGTATTGAGGAGGATTGGAGTCAGGCTGTGGAATCAGTCCTTCGTACAACCCGGATGGATGGATGCGACGCATCGGTCGAGTTGCCGAATTGCGGTCGTCAAGCAGCCATGCCTGATCAAATCCTGGAAAATAACCCCGAACAGCAACGGCGTTTTTGCCGTCAACATGAATGGTATGGGGCCCTAAAACACTGGCAGGGTCCGCACTCACTCCGTCGATAATGTTGGTCAAGGAATTCAGATTGATCTGGGTTTGCACAATTTCTCCAATGGTTATACCGAATGATATGGTTTACGTGTAAGGCTGGGTTGGCGGCATGCATCCTCCAGCAAACGCCGAGATGCTCTTTTGCTTGGGTCGAGCAAAAAGAGGCAACGCAAAAACGATTCCAGCCATTCGTCTATGGCTAAGATGGCATCCCAAACGTTGCTGCAAAGACAAACTGGACCGCGACGAGCTAATCGAACCGGCCGCATTAGCAGATGCAAAAAGCTGTTAAGTCTCAAAAAGTCGCATTGGAAAATCACCGGATGACTTTTTCGGAATTTCGTTTTATTCTGATTACTACCGTCGAAATCCATGGTGGGTATTTCTTTTTCCAACAGCAACGCAACTCGGTTTTCGATCGAATTCGAAGGGCTGATAGACGCTGGCAGGCTGACGCTGGATAGTTGCGTATCGACGTAGACTCGCTGATGCTTGGTCGTCGAAGCGGTCGTTTGGGTGCTGCCTACAGTTCGGGAACGTCGGCTGGTGTTTTGCAGGTTGGTAAACTTTCCGGCCTCCACGCTAGCGAGTTTCGATGGGTTAGCAGCTTGATCTGCCTGACCTGCCTGTTTTTCCGATGACCTGGGTGCCTGCGATGCAGAAAACGAATCGTCCAGCGGTTCTGTCGCCACTTCTTGCGCCATCCAACGGCATTGGACTTGATGATACGCAAGTGCTCGATCGATACGTTTCCAAATGTCCGCGTTCCGAATCGGTTGGACGGCTCCGAAATGTTCCCAGGAATAGTCGTTTTCTCGCCACTCGGACAATCCGTATTGAAGTCCGCGTGTCACGTATCGGCTGGTGGTTACGAGAGTGACTCGACT
>JAYVBW010000661.1:0-4216 GCA_043750255.1 Pirellula sp. | reverse complement strand
TAAGGTATTGAATGGTCGTCAGTCGCGAGCTTGACCAATAGTTTACGGCTACTGTTCAGCCCAAATTTCTTTCATTTCCAAGACGAAGCCACCAAGTACCGGTTCCCCATAGACTTGAAGTGGGGCGTCTAATACCTGGGGTGCATTGCTTGGCGTGTAGACGCGGACAGTCCGCGAGAACGGGTCGATTAACCATCCCAGCTTGATTCCGTTCAAAACGTATTCGTCCATCTTAGTTTGAAGAATGGACAGGCGATCCGACGGCGAGAGCAATTCGATGACGAAGTCAGGGCATATGGACGCAAAGCGTTCTCGATCTGGTTTTGGTACTGATTCCCAGCGCTCCGACGATATCCACGATGCGTCTGGGCCACGTTTCGCGCCATTGGGCAGCGTGAACAGCACCGAGGAGTCGAAGCTCTTGCCACCCAATTTCTTGGACCAATTCCCAAGCTGAACGCAAATCAACAAGTTTCGATTCGCACTCTCCGCTCCAGTTTGCGACATAATCTCAATCTCTCCGTTCGACTTCTGCTCGACTCGCAAATCAGGATTGATCTCAACAAACTCGTCGAAAGATTCCCTCACCCGAAACGATGGAGGAAAGTACCAATACGGAACAGGTTCTTCGCCAATTTTGGACTTCGAGCTAGGGTTCATACCGTGTCTCCATGGGCATAGCATAGGCATAACCAAGCAGAAAATCAATAATCGGAGGGCTAGAGCATTATCCAGCTATAGTTTACAGCACGCGCTAGTGCTCCATTGCCGGATCCCATTCCCAGATTGTTCGATAGGCACCAATCGATTCAAAAAAATTAATCATGTTGGCATAGAATTCATTATTTGCCAAAGTCGCGCTGTCGCCAATTACAATCAGCTTTCGTTTCGCTCTCGTTAACGCCACGTTCATCCTGCGTGTGTCTCCCAGGAATCCAATTTCGGCGATTGCATTAGAGCGAACCAGGGTGATTAAGATCGCTTCCTTTTCCCGGCCTTGGAATCCATCCACGGTATCAATTTCAATCGCCTTGAAAGGGCAATTCTGCCTAAGCCAGCGGACCTGGGCAGCGTAAGGGGCGATGATGGCTACATCTTTCGGGGCGATTCCTGTGCTGCACAACTCGCGAACTTGCTGTAGTATCCATCTGGCTTCTTGGACATTGAACCGGCTTTCGCCATCGATTTCCTGTTCTTCTTCCCAGCCAGCACCGGCAGTATCGACGAATGTTACTGGCGACTGAAGCATCTCAAGGTGTGGCGGGGCGACCAAATCCGTCAGCAGATGAGTTCTAACCGTTTCATCAGCTTGGAGACTTCCGCCATAAAAGCACTTCGACGAATACTCCATTATGTCCTCATGCATTCGATACTGCACGATCAACTGCTTCGTGATTGTATCACCATAAGTTTCAACTAACCGTTCCATGAGACTAACTGCAAACCCCTGTGCAGAGGCTTCGGAGGAAATGATCGTTGGTGGTAGTTGGCAGTGATCGCCTGCAAGTACAATTCTGTCGGCTCGCAGGACAACGGGCCAGCTTCCTGGTTCGGTACTTTGACAAGCTTCATCGATCACCGCCAAACCAAAATCACGGCCCCCGAGAACATCAGGATCGAAGTTAGTCGTCGCGCAAATCACGTCCGCTTGATCAAGAATACTGGCAATGATTTGCCTCTCGTAAACTCTTGCGTCGTCCCGTAATCGTCGAGACTCTTGGCGAAGATCGCTGCGTTCACCAGGCATCGGTTTGGCTCTCGTAAACTTGCTGGCTTTTCTTGCTGCTTTTTCCGCTTCACGCATCATTTCGCCTACCACTTTCATGGCTGGATCCGCCTCCACCAGAGCATCGAGCGTATAGGGCTGCAATTCTTCTTGGACTCGCGCCGGATGTCCAATCCGGACGACACGAATCCGATTCGCAACCAGTTTTTCCAGCAAATTGTCGACTCCTGTATTGCTGGGAGCACAAGCCAACACTTTGGACCCTCGCAGGACCGTTTGCCGAATTAATTCGACTACCGTTGTCGTTTTGCCGGTGCCTGGCGGCCCATGGATAATCGCAATATCGCGTGCCGACATTGCAAACTCGATCGCTTGCCGCTGCGATGCATTAAAATGCGGTTCCATGTCGAGGGCCAATGGCGCATCAAATCGAGGTTCTCTCGCCCCGAGAAGAATATCCCGCAACTGTGCTACTCGGCTTCTTGCATTTTGCACAGAGTTCAAGGCAGTTAGCTGTCGAGTGCGAGTGATCTCGTCCATGGAGAGGTCCAATCTAAACCGGTCTCCCTCAGGCCATTCATCAAACGCAACCTCGATACAGTCAATGACTTTGCCACAAACGATTCCGTATCCACAATCCCCGTCTGTCAACTCCTCTGAAGCAATAATGGGTGAACCGACACGGAATCGATTCCAAGGCAAATCAAGGGTTCGGTTGCGTTTTGAAAAAGTCACCAGGAATCGACCGCCGAGCCCCATCCGATGATCCGATATTACAAGATCGACCAGGGTGTCGCCACGCGCTTCTGCGTTTTTTTGAGATCGAACCTTTCGCCGCTCAATCATTCGTCTCCGCTCGGCATCGGATTCCATGTCTAGCCATACGCGGAGTTGTTTGAAGTGCTCTTCGAGTGGTTTCGGCATTGATTGTTTTAGCGATCTCGGGATTCTCGGCGTCTGCCCTATCAACGGGGGATTGTAGCGTTCCTCAACTTGTTGACACAGCCCGAAATTGGCAGAGCACACTAAAAGCTGTTTGGTTGGTATACTAACAGCCAGTACAAAAATTGGGCTAACGTTCTGCGTGAATTACTAGCTAGCGCGTTGTGCGAGTTGGTACGATTCTATCGGTCGCAAACTTCCCGCTGGACAAGCCGGACCTACGTTCCCTTTCCCTTACGTTCGAAGGAATTATCGTGACAATGTTGATCAAATCCTTTCTCTCTACGGTCGGAATTTTCTTGATTGCAGGAACAGCAGCGTTGGCTCAATCGCCATCAGTAAGCAAGCTCTACGAATTGCGATCCTATGTCTCTGAACCAGGACGCCAATCTGATGTACTCAAGCTGATTTCAGACGGTGGTGTTCCGTTTATGACGAAGCATAACCTCACCCTCGTCGGCGCATGGACGGCGATCGATCCGAAAGATGAACGTGTTTTCACGTTGATTAGCCATAAGGACAAATCTTCTTGCGATGCCGCCTGGACGTCTTTTCAGAATGATGCGGGCTGGAAGGAAGTTTTGCAAAAGTCCATCGTTGACGGAAAGAAGCCTGTTAGATCCTTCGAACGCGTTTTTCTGACCGTTAACGATTACAGTCCCGCATTAGACGTGAAACAAGTTGGAAACCGCGTTTTCGAGTTGCGAACCTACATTGCGACAAAGGGCAATCTTGCAGCTCTCAACGCCCGCTTCAAGAACCACACGTTGAGTCTCTTCAACAAACATGGAATGACTAACATCCTTTATTGCTCAGTACTTGAGGGTGAACAGCTATCGTGCGCTAAATTATTGGAAGCCGTTTCTCCTGTCGACAAAGGGGCTGCTGAGTTGGATGCTAATTTACCAGCCGCAGGAAATAGCCTCGTTTATATCATCGCCCACGCTTCACCCGAAGCCGCCAAAGCATCTTTTAGCAAGTTCGGAGCCGATGAGGAGTGGACCAAAGCTTACAAAGCTTCCGAAGCGGCTGCAGGTGGATCATTGACCGTCAAGAACGGCGTCAAGAGCTTGTTCCTCAAGCCAACAGCGTTTTCGCCGATTAAGTAGGCAGATCATGTCTAACTTAAGCGAAAGCACACCCGACCACGGTCGGCATGCCGTTGTCGCTGTCATTATCGAGCAGTCAAGATTTCTGGTGATCCGACGATCTGAATTCGTTCGGGCACCTGGACTGCTCTGTTTCCCTGGCGGTGGAATCGAATTAGATGAAGATTTTGAATCCGCGATATGCCGTGAATTGTCCGAAGAACTGGGTCTTCAAATAGTCATTTCTCAGCATATTTGGACTTCTACGACTCGGTGGGGTACTAAGCTGGAATGGCTGATTTGCAAGCGTGATCCGCAAAGTATTCCTATTCCAGCTCCCGAGGAAGTAGCCGAAGTGCATTGGCTATACGAAGCTGAGCTTCGCGACCGAACTGATTTATTGGGAAGTATCCCGGACTTCTTTGCGGCAAAAGATGCAGGGAAGTTTCAACTACAATCG
>JAYVBW010000660.1:0-1787 GCA_043750255.1 Pirellula sp. | reverse complement strand
CCAGCCGAACTATCACCCCATCTTTGCGCCGTATGAAATCGACGGCCGCAGCGTGCTCGTCATTTCGGCTCATGGCGGTCCAACACGGCCGTATAAAGCCAAGGTCAGTTTGGGCAAGGACCGCAAGGAATACGCCTACTTCATTCGCAAAGGATCGAGCACTGTCCGAGCCAAGGGAGCGGATGAGACCGAACTCCTGTCGCTGGCCGCCACGGTTCCGTTCGACGACTGCCTCAACCAGCGAGCGAAGGTGGAAGACCTCTCGCGTGAGTTAATGCGCGACTTCCTGAAAGACGTCGGCAGCGATCTTGCTGCCCAGGCCGACACTTTGCCGTTGGTCGAACTCGGCCGGCAGATGAACGTGGTCGGTGGTTCGGCGGAAGCACCGTTTCCGCTGAATGTCGGGCTGCTGTTTTTCAATCCCGAACCGCACAAGTTCTTCCCCGCGACTCAGATCGACGTGGTTTGGTTTCCGGAGGGCGCGGGAGCCGACAAGTTCACCGAGAAAGAATTTCGCGGCCCGGTGCCGAGGATGCTCCGCGAGTCGCTCGACTACATCCGCCGCAATTACATCAGCGAGACCGTCATCAAGCACCACGACCGAGCCGAGGCCACACGGGTTGAGAACTTTCCGTATCCCGCGATCGAGGAAGCGGTCGTCAACGCGATCGAGCATGGCAACAAACGCCAAATCGAGAAAAAAGTCCATTTGGTCTTTCATGTTACCTGCGAAAAAACCACGCTGGAAATCACCGACGAAGGGGCTGGATTCGATCATCGAAACGTTGCGGACCCGACGGACGAAGAACTGTTGGACAAGCCGCGTGGTCGCGGTGTGATGCTGATGCGAGAATTGATGAACGAGGCTTTCTTTAACGAGCGCGGCAACCAAGTCACTATGATTAAGCTAAGGTTTGTGAAAGCGCCAAACGGCGATGCACCAGTTGGCGATGCACCAGACGGCGATAAACCAGAATAATGCAGCCACGCGGGTTCGGGGTCGTATAAACGCGAGCGCGATGAGCAACTACGGCTCACGCTTTCGCGTCATCCTATTGCGGATGCTTCCTTGCCATATCAAGGAACAGTTCATATCGAGCCTTCATTTCGACGATGCTATCGCCGCCGAATTTCTCGACGAAGGCCGCAGCAATTTCGAAGGCGACGACATGCTCTACAATGATTGCGGCCGCTGAGATCGCGCAGACATCGCTGCGTTCGTAGCTGGCCCGATGGGGTTCCTTGTCCACCATGCGGATGGAGTCCAGCGGTTTTCTGAGAGTGCTAATCGGTTTTTTTGCAGCCCGAATGATCAGTGATTGGCCATTCGTCATTCCACCTTCCAGCCCGCCGGCATTATTCGACGGTCGAGTGTACCCAAGATTGGGTAGATGGCTCTGCAATGCATCGTAATGAATAGGATCATGGACCTTGGATCCTTGGGTACGTGCTGCTTCGAATCCCATCCCAATTTCGACACCTTTGATCGCTTGGACAGCCATGACGGCTTGGGCAAGTCTTCCGTCCAGTTTGCGATCCCATTGTGCATGTGTCCCCAACCCAAATGGCAAGCCATCGACTCGAACCTCAACAATACCCCCCAGCGTATCGCCCTCGTTGGCCATTCGATCAATGTACTGTTCAGCCTCTTTGTCTCGGGATGGATCTACTGAATAAATGCTGCTCGTTTCACGAGTTTTTCGAACTTCTTTCAAGTTGTGTTGAAGCGATTCACCACGTCCAATCGGCATGGCACCTAGCTCCAAAACGTAGCCGATCGTTTCGAT
>JAYVBW010000659.1:0-3072 GCA_043750255.1 Pirellula sp. | reverse complement strand
GGAGCAGTTGTTTCAGCAACTTTGGTCCTTTCTATTCTTGTCGCTGGACGAGTCCGATCACGTTGTCAGTGACGAAACGATGTTCAATCGAATCGCCCGCCGGTGCAAAGGTAAGCGTACAGTGGCCACGGTGATTATATTCCGACCTGACCAGCGATTGCGTTGTAGGTTTCTTGCGTTGTTGTTTTTTCAGCAAGCAAACGCAAGGAGCTCTTTGGTATGGCATTTACTTCACACCCGGACAAGATTCCGCTTTGGCAGGACCGATTCAAACAATTCGAGAATAGCAAGCTTTCAATCGAAAGCTTTTGCGATTCCCTTGGTTGCTGCATAGCAACGATATGCGAAAGAGCTTCGACGGCCTATTTGGTATCGTTAAAAACGAGTTTAGCATGGACGTCCGAAATGGTGGGCTTTTCCTATTCATCAACTTGCGTCGCAATCGCGTCAAGCTCATGTATTGGGATACCGATGGTCTCGCGATTTGGATGAAGAGCCAAGAATCAGAAGACACCCATTTCAACATCTTTACAAGAGTTGAAAAACATCGTACTCTCAACGGAATCGTTGACGAAACTCGTTCAACTTGTTTCTGAATACCCCTTGCGCTGATCAACAAGATCTATGATGTCGAACGTCGAGCCACTGGCATGACCTCCGACGAACGTGGAAAGCTGAGAGCGAGCGAAACTCGGATGTACTTGGACCGATTGCGAGAATGGCTTGACGGACCAGTGGCAGGCAGCCTCCTGCCAGCGAGCAAGCTGGCAGGTGCATTCAACTACATCCGCAACCACTGGGAAGCGTTGAATGTATTCGTAGCAGATGGACGACTTCCGATCGACAACAACCAAAGCGAACGGCTGATGCGACGTGTGGCGGTTGGTCGCAAGAACTGGTTGTTTGTGGGAAGCATGCGAGCGGGCATAGCCGCCTAACCAAGCGTCATGCCGCGTCGACAGGTTAAGTACAAACTGTGGACGTTGTCTCTGGCTGCTTGCTGTAGGACTGATACATCTGTTAGACTGAAGCAGAAAGGCGACGATCCGTCAGTTTTAGAATGCGATCACCGGTCCGACTGAAATTGAAGCGAAACTTTCCGATCAGGAGCTCCCCTAAATGCGATTATTGGTTTAATACGATGAAGTCGAATTCGTTTACCGATTCGCACACTTGGCTAGAGTCCAAACAAGCGGAAAAGATAGTCCTTACCTCACTTGTTTTTGTTACTCTTTGTGGTGCTCTGGGAGCCGACGAACTGTCTGATACCATCAAAAATGCAATTTGCAACTCGTATGGCAAAATCCGAACGTTGCAATTGGTCCAAACCATCAAAACTCATTTACCTGATCTGCCTCAGCCAACACGAGTTTGCGAGTTGACCGTTGAAGGGAAATGCTTTTACTCAAGCTCAAAGGTGCGAAATAATTTCTTTGAGCATGCATTTGACGGATCGGTCTTTTCGAAACTTTCCCCAGATGGAGAAATGATTATCCTCGTAAAGGTTCCCGAATATGGATTCCCACTTCCTCACAGCCTCGCGTTGAGTTGGTTGGGTGACTGCGGGCTGAATTTGGACACAAACAGCATAACAATCGAGAATCTCAAAGACGAACTCGCATGGAAACGAAGATTCGAAGATGCAAGTTTCTTATCCTCTGAAGATGTCGGAACTGATATGCTGCATACGTACCGCTTTCCTTCCACAAAAATGATTGGGTATGTGTTTGAAGTTCAGTTTTCAGAATCACATGGATACATGCCAAAACGCTGGCTCCTAAAAAAGGAAGGCACATTAATGGGGGAACTGGAGGTCGGGGATTTTGTTGATTTCCCAGAAATTCCATTAAGTCTCCCGATGCAGGCAGAACTTAAATGTGGAGATGTCACAATGAAAATTAACGTAGCGCAAGGAAGCGTAAAAGTGAATGAGCCGATTGACCGCAGCTTGTTTTCGATTTCACCAACACGGGCTAAGTCGATTTACGATGAGCGTGAAATCCGGAAACGAATTGAAGCAGGGCGCAAACTAGAGCTTCAAATGAAGAAGTAAAACCACCGTTGACCCCAGCCGATTAGACTACTCCTGCAGGATCGGCCTAGCAGCAACCAGCCATCAGCCGCTTTCCACAAGTTGGCCATTCCCACTGTAGACTTTGGCGCTGGCTGCTTGCAATGGGACTGGTGGATGGAATAGACTGAGAGAGCTAATAACGGACAAGCATTCTCCTTGGATGCGGTTGGGTTTTGAGTGCTTATTTTTCGTCGACAACGGTGAACCAGTTTGACAGAATCCGTCGAAGCCAACTTCACTATAACTCGCGATGAATATGTACGTGCGATGCGGCTGTACTACAAGACCAAACTCCAGTGGAAGCGTGATTTCGTTGGGGGCATTGTCGCCTTGGGCGCTGGAATCTACTTCTTGCAATCGTCGACATTGTTGCCAGCGATGGCCTGGTTGTTTGTGCTCGCAGGTTGTTTCTTGCTGGCGCTCCTCTTGTATGCCATATTCCTCTTGCCCCACATGATCTATCGTTCCCAACCAAAGCTCAAATCCGAATATCGACTGCGATTCCGGAATGAAGGAATCGGATTTCAAACCGATGACATCGACGCACAATTGAAATGGACGATGTACCACTCGTGGATGCGTGACGCAGAATTTTATCTCTTGTATCACGGAAAACGGGACGTATCCGTTATTCCCCGACGAGCGCTAAAGGATGATGCAGACAAAAACCTTGGCGAATTGCTGCGAAAGCACCTTGGGGCTGAGGGAGGCTCCTGACGGCTCCCGACGACGAACACGATAGGTGCAAGACCTTTACGTTGTGGAACTAGGCGTAATCCGCAAAGCCACCTCCCGCAGTTTGATTCGCAACCTCTGTGGACGTTGGCTCTCGCCGATTAGACTAAGCCTGCTAGATCGACTAGACTAAAGCGGCTAGCGGCAGGGAAGCGTATTGGGGTGAGACGCAATCCATCAAACGGCGTCGATTCGGTGTAGTTCGTTTTGAATCGCATTACTAAGTGAGTACTCAATGTTTACACGACGCAAGCGATTGTGGT
>JAYVBW010000658.1:0-4876 GCA_043750255.1 Pirellula sp. | reverse complement strand
GGCAATAATGTGATAAACGTAACCGCCTTGGCTATTGCGAGGTGGCCTACCCATTAATAAACTCCCTCATGTTCAATTCCATTGCGGATCGACGGGACTATCTGTGATTTTGTCATCTACAGATAGAATGTTTTGGCCAATTCTTTTGAGCAAGTCTTCCCACATTTCAGGACCATCACTGAGCACCAAATCGGCATCGATATCCGCGATCAACCAACTACCAATTTTCAACTCCTCCTCAAGTTGTCCTGGCCCCCAGCCTGCAAACCCGTCGAACAGTTTTAGCTTCGCTTGCGGCAAAACAAATAGTTTTAACAATTTTTCTTGGTCGCTAGTCATACTTAGGCCATCGATACAGGCTTCGCTGCTCAGTTCAGGTTGATCATGCAATGCAATCAACGGCCCATCAACTGGCCCTCCGCAGTAAAGCGGACCGTCGTGCACACACTTGAGGTTGCAAACCATCGAAACAACTTTGTCGAGGCGAAAGTCGGTGGGGCGATTCAAGATTAATCCAAACGCATGGTCTTCGGCATGGCTCACCAAATAAATGACGGAGCGAAAGAAGTTAGGATCGTCCATAAAGGGCGATGCGAGTAAACAGTTTCCCTGCAGCGATTTCGACATCAATTGGTCTCAAAAAGAACAAAACCGAATGATCTACGAGTCCATCCATTGGGACGCGATTGGGCTCTCTGTCTGTAATCTTACCATCTGTTGGTAGATTCCGGACTGGTCTAACAACTCCGCGTGAGTGCCGCACTGCGCAATCCGCCCCTCGTCTAAAACGATTATTTGATCAGCATGGATAATGGTGCTCAAGCGGTGGGCAATAACAAAGGCAGTTCTTTGTTCGAGTAGCAATGCCAAACTGGATTGTATCAGCCGTTCGCTTTCGCTATCGAGATTGCTCGTCGCCTCATCTAGAATGAGGATTTTCGGGTCTGCAAGCAGTGCGCGGGCGATGGCAAGCCGCTGACGTTGACCTCCGCTAAGCTTAAATCCTCTCTCTCCGATCAACGTATTGTAACCTTTTGGCGACTTAGAAATGAATTCATCCGCTGCAGCAGCTTTGGCGGCTTGGATGACCTGCTCGACCGAAGCTCCACGTCGACCGTAAGCAATGTTATCAGCTATCGATCCATCAAACAAAAAGACATCTTGTTCGACCACCCCAAGGAGCTGTCGATAGCTGTGCAATTGAACGTCCCGCAAATCAATACCATCTACCAGGATGCGGCCCATTTCCGGGTCAAAGAATCGAGCCACCAAATTGCAAAGTGTTGTCTTGCCAGCACCGCTTCGTCCAACGATCGCGATCGTCTGCCCCGCCTGGGCGTGTAAATTAATGTCCCTGAGAATCCACTGTTCGTTGTCAGGGTATCGGAACGAGACTGATTCAAAGCGTATCTCGCCCTTGGCTTGCTTTCGACTTAAGCGAATCGCTCCCGGCCGATCTGCGAGTTCCTTTGGAGTCGCCAACAGATCTAGTATGCGATCCAGGCCCGCAAGGTTATTTTGAAATTGGACTGCACTTCCAGCGAGCGTTGCAATAGGGCCTAACAACATTGTCAGATAGACCAAAAACATCATCAAATCACCGAGTGTCAATTGCGATTGTAGAATCTGCCATCCGCCGTAAACCAACAGAGAAGTCGAAGCGAGTGGAATGAGGACTTCCCAAACAATCTCAATCAGACGGGTTCGCCACCATATCAAAAGTTGCTGTCGAACTAAAACGTGATTGCCTTTGACGTAGCGTTGCGTCTCGTTCCGTTGCCTAGCGAAAGTCCGAACGACGCGAATACCGCCGAAGGTTTCCGTAGTATTCGAGTCAATCTGCTGACGTCGTTGCCGTGCGTCTCGATACAGCGGTCGAATGGAATAGATCCATGTGCGGTGACTGAAGTAAACGGCAGGCAATAGCAAGAGCCCAGCCGCCAACAGTCGCCAATCAACGATAATCAAAACGATAAGGCTGCCAATCAATTGAACGATCGCTTGCCACGGGTTGTAAAGCACGCTAAAGATCAATTCAGCGATCCCGCCAGCATCCTCCCGCAGTAAACTGGTAGCTCCCCCGGATTTCAGCTGCTGAATTTTGTGCAACGGCATGTGTAGCATGTGTTCGAACACGCGGCTTCTAACCGACATCTGCACTTGATTCACGGCTTGAGTGCAAGTCCATCGTCCCCAAAGGTAAATCACAGTCCTGACCAAAGTTACGCCTGCGACCAAGACCGCGATCCATACGAGTAGCAACATTGGCGAGGGTTGACCTAAAGTCCCACTCACCCAAATCGGCAACGGTCTCGTTGGTACAGTCAACGCACAATCGATTGCCAACTTAGTTCCTAATGGCGGTATCAACGCTAAAATAGTCGCAATGGTGACCGTTCCAAGCCCAAACAGAATCTTGCCGCGAAAACCCCTGAGTAGCCCCCAAAACGACGTAAAGAGTTTCCAAAAACTCCTGTGCGAACGAGATACAAGTGCATCTTTTTCTTTGCCACTCATCGTCGAATGGAATGAGTCGACCTCCCCACTTGATTTTTCTTTTCGTCGCTTACTAATCTCGGCTAAGTAATCGCGGTATTCAAAACGGCTAGTTGGCATGAGCTTTATTTCGGTATTGCTTTAATGTGGCCGATCGCTCCGCGATCGTTTAGTTTTTGGTAATTGCAAAGTAATGTATTTATCTTTCAAGCATTCCCATCCAATCGCAACACCGTGTTGAGTACAGGTGCAATAGCGCGAGCACTGGTACGTTCGTGAACGGCGTTAACCCACGCATCTACATCTTGAGCGATCGACGGCCAAGTATTGTAGTGTGTGGGTAACACCAACTTCGGGCGAATCATCTGAATGGCCTCGATGCTCTCGTCTGGTCCCATCGTAAACAAATCTCCGATTGGGACAATCAAGCAATCCACTCCATTGCGGGCAATCAATTTTAGGTCAGAAAACAAGGCGGTATCACCGGTGTAGTATAAGTTGTAAGGCAACGCGTTGTCCGTCGTCTTTCCTTTTTCGGCATTGAATCCAAACAAGAAACCGCCACATGCGCCCCCATACGACCCATCTGGCAAACTTGAGGAGTGGACTGCTGGCGTAAACTGAACTGTCCCAAAGGGTAACCGTGCTTTGCCTCCTAGATTCATTCCAATGCAGTCTTGGATTCCAAACTTGGATTCTAGCCAAGTGGCGATTTCGTAATTCGAAATGACTGCGGCTTTGGACCGACGTGCGATTTCGACTGCGTCGCCAATGTGGTCATAGTGGCCATGGGAAATCAAGATGTGGGTTGGATTGAGACTCGTTGATGCCACGTTGGCGGCAGGGTTGTCGCCAATAAAAGGATCTAGCAGAATCTTGGCTTCGCCCGTTTCGATCCACCACGTGGAGTGTCCGAGCCACGTCACTTCGATCGTCATAGTTCTCTTTCGCGTTCGTTTTGGTAAATAAATCAGCATTTGCACTGACAAAATGCACATTTATCAATTACTTTAGCATGCTTGCAGTTGTGGGCTAGCCGATACGTCACCCCCACTTCCAGATGACGCCTTTCAAATGAGAAAGTGCGACCTAACGGGGTGCTTTTGCTAGAGTTGCTGCGTCGTGAGACGCTGCCAACCGATCTTTGAGCGGTTGCACGACAGTGTTTTTGAGTTCTTTCGTAGAGTGATTGCATTGCCATGTCTAAGCCAAAGCGGCCCCGTACTGAAACTCCGTCGGTACTTACCGGAGAACAGCGTATCAATAAACTCTTGGCCGCAGCAGGCTTAGGTTCCCGCCGTCAAGTCGACGAACTAATCACAGACGGCAGAGTCGAGATCGATGGAAAGACGGTAACTCAAGTTGGCGTGAAAGTCGATGCCGACTCGGCTAAAATCTCTGTCGATGGCGAACCGCTAAAACGACATCGTCCCCTTTACTTCGCAGTCAACAAGCCAGCTGGCGTTTTGTGTACCAACCGTGATCCGGAAGGTCGACCTCGTGTCATTGATTTAGTGCCGGGACAGAACCGACTGTTTCCTGTCGGACGATTGGACTCGTCAAGTACAGGGCTCATCCTTTTGACCAACGATGGCGAGTTGGCTCAACGATTGGCCCATCCACGCAACAGCGTTCCGAAAAGTTACTACGTTGTGGTAGCTGGGCAAGTTGAGATGGACTCCATGCGTCGATTGCAACGCGGAATCTATCTCGCCGAAGGTTTTGCAAGAGTTGACGGTGCCAAGATCCGACGTGTTCGAAAGGGATGTACTGAAATCGAGATCACTTTAAGTGAAGGGAAAAATCGCGAAATCCGACGCGTTCTCGCCCGGCTTGGGCACAAGGTTATCACTCTCAGAAGACTCGCAATCGGACCGCTTCGATTGGCTACACTACCGGAAGGAAGCTACCGTCCATTGTCTCAAGAAGAGGTCGTGCAATTGTATAATGCCGTCGAGGAAATAAAGCGAGAAAAAAAGATTCAGCGCAAAGAAAAGGACCGACACCGATCCGCAGAGATGAGCGGAGTAGGTGCAAATGTTGAAGAGGATCGATTGGAGGTCGTTGCCAAGACCGATGCCACAGGTTCCGCAAAAGCGAAAAGCCAAAAGGTAAAGAAGAAAACGAAACGCGAAGATTCATTGGACACTTTGCCACCTCTCACTGAAAATCCATACAGCGAAGCGGAGGATCAAGACGCCGAAGACTCAGGCTTTAAAGACTCGGTCCTAGTCAAGAGTTCAGGTCCTTCGCTCGACGGAAATGTGCGCCGTGGAAAGGTGCTCAGCTATAGTGACGACGACGAAGGTTCGATGGATGAAGCATCGTTTGACGAAGATGATTTCGATGCAACAGGCATGGGATTCGAGAGTTTCAACGA
>JAYVBW010000657.1:0-21876 GCA_043750255.1 Pirellula sp. | reverse complement strand
CAGATTGCTGTGGCAGAATAAGACGAAGACCCGTGGCAGCCATCGCCGCACCTATAAATAGTCCGAACGCGATCGCTTCTCTACTTAGCCAGCTCGTTCTCCAACCGAGGAATGCTCGGAACGCAAGCCACGGTCGACCAAGGTGTAGCAAAGCGGCGTTGACTCCGACGAATCCGAGTGTTGTTGCGAAAGCGGCAGCAAACAAGTGCGTTGAGAATGCTGTAGCCAACTCTATCACTGCCAGTACAAACCACATTCCGACACTTGCTTGAGTTAGCACAATCATAGCCACGAGCGGCAGGTGTCCCTCGTGTGCTTTGTCTTCGATCGATTCGCTCGAGAGTAGATCCGCAGTTGTTGCGCCGAACTGCGTGGAGAGGTAACTCGATGTCGGAATGGTAATGCGACTAGGCGGAGCCGTTAAAACGAGCGACGTAGTTGCCTTCGTTAATGTTGTATTTGCGATGACCTTTGAGACGTCGACAATTGCGATTCGGATGGCTTGGTTTGGGCAGGCTTGAACGCAGGCAGGTGCCTCGCCAATACCGAGTCGTTGCGAGCACATGTCGCACTTGCGAACGATACCTAGGGTACTGCTGTACTGAGGAACTTCGTAAGGACACATCATGGTGCAGTATTTGCAACCAAAGCACTGATCATCAAGATGTCGAACGATGCCAGTGAGTGGATCCTTTTCGTACGCTTTTACTGGACATCCGTTGAGGCAAGCGGGGTCGACGCAGTGATGGCAGGAAGTGGTGACGTGTTGAACGATTGGTAGGGCGGTAATACTTTGGCTGGAAAGCGCCCCGACTTTTCGCCACGTTTCATTTTCCTCGAGACCGTTCAAGGTATGGCAGGCGACGACGCATGCTTTGCAGCCGCTACACGCGTCTAGGTCAACTTCGAAAGCGTATTGCTGACCCGTTTTGAGGGCCAACGCTGGCATCAACGCTTGGTAAGTTGCCGCATGGATCGAGTTGGACTCGTGCCAGTCTGCGAAGCTATCGACCGCGCTCAATCCGCCTTGCTCTTGAAGAAGCAGCTCAAGCAGAGTCGGCTGAGCCTGTGCAATCGTAGATTGGAGTTGGGTGGACATTGATGTGTCTGTTATGGATTAAGAGTGTGGCCGATCGCTCCGCGATCGTCTTTCAATCGTTTCGCGGCGGGCAATTTTATAGTTTTGATTTTAAAATATTTGATTTCGACGTCGCATTTTCCGATCGCGGAGCGATCGTCCACACTACGCTACTTTTTCCTTTGGATGCTCTAAGAAACGAATAACTTCGTCGCGGTAATGCATATACTCTGTCGTTTCTATCATCGATTCTCGATTTCGCGGTCGCTCGAATGGAATCGACAAAATCTCGCCAATGGTGGCTGCAGGTCCGTTGGTCATCATTACAATGCGATCGCTTAGCAGGACCGCTTCGTGCACATCGTGTGTTACCATCAGTGTGGTGGTTTGGTGTGTACTCCAGACATCGAGCAGAACGTCCTGCAGCTCAATCCTCGTTAACGAATCAAGCATTCCAAAAGGTTCGTCTAGCAACAGCATTTTGGGCTGTAACGCGAACGCCCTTGCAATACCTACTCGCTGTTGCATGCCTTGACTTAGTTCGGCAGGCCTCTTGTTGGCTGCCTTGCCGAGCCCGACGCGATTCAACCAGTGATGGGCTATTTCAGCTCGCAAGTTATGGGACGCTTTCGGTTGCACCTGTTCAATGCCGAGAATGACGTTTTCTAGTGCCGTAAGCCAGGGGAGCAGATTGGGCGATTGAAAGACCACGGCTCGATCCGGGCCTGCACCGACGACTTCATGATTGTCGAGCACCATGCCGCCGCCGTTGAGTTCATGTAGACCTGCGATCATGGAGAGAACCGTGCTTTTGCCGCAACCACTGTGGCCTATGATGGACACAAACTCCCCCTCCGCGATATTCAAAGTGAAATCGCGAACAGCGACAAACAGCCCTTTGTCGGTCTTGAATTCCTTGCGTAGTCGCCAGCACTCAAGGTATTTTTTTTGCAGTGATACGGTTGTAGTCATATAAATAAGTGTTTATGACGCGGCGACCAGCTCTTGAGATTCGCGACGGGCACTGAGAAGCAATTGAATAATGGCTTTCTTAAGCGGCTTGTACGCCGGATGATGAGTTGCGGACTCACGCGTTCGAGGGCGATCGATATCGACTACGAATGGCTCTCCAAGCGTTGAACCTTGGCGGTTACCGGGAAGCAATGGAATAACCCGGTCCGCCATGAGAATGGCTTCGTCAACATCATTAGTGATCAAAACAACGGTTCTGCGATTCCGTTCCCATATACTGACGATCTCGTTTTGCAGAGTAGCGCGTGTTAAGGCGTCGAGTGCCGAGAGAGGCTCGTCCATAAGCAGAACTTTGGGTTGGGTGGCAAGGGTTCGTGCCAGCGATACGCGCTGGCGCATCCCGCCAGAGAGCTCGCTTGGTCTCTTGTTGATCGCAGTCGAGAGCTTAACCATCGCAATGTACTTTTCGCAGTGGGCAATTTGCTCTGAATAAGACAAGTTCGGCAGCACTTGCTGCACTGCAAATAGAATGTTCTCCAGCACTGTCAACCAAGGGAGTAGCGAGTAGTTTTGAAAAACCACGCCACGATCTGGACCAGGCTGCATTACGGACTCACCCTTCATTAAGACCTGGCCGGAGTCGGGTGTTTTCAAGCCAGCCAATGTAGAGATAAGCGTCGTTTTACCGGTGCCGGAATAGCCGACAATGGCGACGAATTCTCCTTCATCAACGCTCAGGTTCAAGTCCTTGAGGACTTCGGTTCGCAAGGAACCCTTGCCATACCCCTTGGATACGTTACGCAATTCAAGCAGAGGCATCGCAGGACTCCTTCCGAATCAACGTGGGGACTGCTTCGTTTGTCGAAAACGCGTTGGATGACTGGAATCTCATTCTCTGAAACATCCGCAGGACGAGTGACGGGCAGCTCAAAATCAGCGTTACGTTTTTCTCGATTCCATTCATCAATCGATCCAAGACGAAACCGACCAGACCTATAACGATCACGGCAGCGATCATTGGCCCGTAGGTACCTGATTGGTATTGGTTGTTTACGAACGCACCGATCCCACTTTTTCCGGAAAGCATTTCGGCAGCTACAATCACCAGCCAGGCGATGCCAAGGCTTAAACGAAAGCCGGTGAACATATACGGAATGGTTGCTGGCAAGAGAATGCGAGAGAATAACTTAAGGGATGACAGTCGCAAAACTTTAGCGACGTTGAGATAGTCTTGTGGGATGGCTCGAACGCCGACTGCGGTATTGAGAATGGTTGGCCAAATCGAGCACATCGCGATTGTGAAGATGCATTGCAATTGCGTCGCATCGATTTCCTTGTTGTGTCGCCGGATGGCGATAACGATGAGTCCAGCAAGGGGGAACCACGCAAGCGGCGAGATTGGGCGGAGGATCTGGAAAATCGGATCAAACATGCGTGCAAATCGATAACTGCCGCCGAGTAGGAAGCCGATTGGAACAGCGGCCAAAATGGCCATTCCGTATCCCATTCCAACGAGCTTCAGAGATCGCCAGATCTCAAGGCCGATCCCGTCGAAGCCCTCTTCGTTATTGTGCGAGAATGGGCTTGCGAAGTATTTTGCACTATCGGTCCAAGTTGTGATTGGCGACGGAAAATCACTTGAGCTTGTGCTGTCATCCCATGTCGCCCAAGACAAGAAACACCAGAAAAGCATGCAAATGCCGATGCCAATGGATGGCAAGGCAATGTTGTCAACGAACATTTTTTTCAGCTTAGTCGAATGCATAGATGTGTCGCCAGGCGAGTGGGATTAGGTGGTTTGAGTTGGATGTGGATTTGGATGTGAGCCGCAGGCGCTAGCCGGGTTTTTGGTCGCAATTGATGGCGTCGCGCTAGCGCCCGCGGCTCACTTTAACCCCGTTTTTTAGAACGGATGCCACATTTAGCCCTTCACGTTTTTGATTGCGAAGCTCTTGGCGTACGCTTCCATGTCGCCCTTGGGATCGAATGTGACACCATCCAACATCGTCCAAGGTTTGTGGTCGGCGCCTTCGTGTGTGTAACCGATCTCCTTCATGGCTTCCTCATAAATGCTTGGCTGCATCACTTTGCTTGCAATTCCGTCATAGTCCGGAGTGCCCTCAACCATGCCCCAACGCCGCAACTGAGTAACCCACCACTTGGCATACGCGAGTTGCGGGTAGTTGCAGTTGCGAGAGTTGAAGATCATGTAGTTTGGATCTTCTTTTTTGCGACCATCACCATAATCCAGTTGCCCCATCAGGCGACCGAGAATTTGGTCCCTGTTGCATTTAATGTAAGTGTCGCGAGAAACGATATCGCACTGCTCCGATCGATTCTTGAGATCGTCAAGCCATACACTGGCTTCGTGAACAGCCTTGAGGATTGCTTTGACCGTTTTCGGATTCTTGTCGGCGAATGAAGCGGTAAAGGCGCAAACTTTTTCAGGATGGTCCTTCCAAATCTCTTGCGTCGTAACCGAGGTGAAGCCAACCTTTTCGGCGATCGCACGAGCGTTCCATGGTTCTCCCACACAAAAACCATCCATCTTTCCCACCTTCATGTTCTGGACCATTTGAGGAGGTGGAATCGTAATCAACTCAACGTCTCTATCTGGATTTATGCCCCCGGCGGCGAGGTAATAGCGAAGCCAAATTGCGTGAGTCCCTGGTGGAAACGTCATTGCAAATGTCGGCTTAACTCCCTTTTTATTCGATGCGTCGATGAGCGGCTTCAGAGCTTTTGGGTCGCCTGCGACCTTGCCCTTCCATTCCGTTTTCAGCGAAATCGCTTGGCCGTTGCGATTGAGAATCCACGGAACAATCATCGGCACGGGCTTGGTACCGCCAAGCCCCATCGTGCTTGCGATCGGCATCCCGATGAGCATGTGAGTGCAATCGATGTCTCCTTTGATAAGCGAGTCTCGAACGGCTGCCCAATTGGCCGGCTTAATGGGTTCGGAAAGGATCCCGTACTTCTTAAACAATCCTTTTTCATGCGCAATTGCTAATGGAGAACAGTCGGTCAATGCGATGAAACCAAAATTGACCTTAGGCTGCTCCGGTGCGTCGGACGCATAGACGGCCGGTAGGAACGTTGGGAACTGAGAGACGCTGGCGATCGAACCGCATGCGACGGCTGAGGTCAGCAACTTTCGGCGGGTTGTTTTCTGTAAGCTAAGCGCCATTTGAAGTATTCCAACCAAAAAGTAAGGACGGGCAACTGGGTGCGAGGGAGAAAGGGATCAGAAAGTGCCAACCTCGATCGAACTCATTGATAAAGCATCTAGTGGGCCAATGAAATATGCGATTCCCTACCCTTTTCGCGGAACCTGTGTGCGAACGAAAACGCGTTGGCCTGCGAACCCTTGTCTGTGTCGCTTTTGATACCCTTAATAAATTCCGGACCTTCTTCAACAAAATGTGCGTGCTCAATTTCGAAGCAGCAAGTCCGACTTGTTTGGAGCAAACGCACAACTAACCAACAAGGAAATCATGGACAGCCAAGAGCCACTTGAGCATTTTGTGCTCATCTTTGGGTTTCGCTTAGAGTAAGATTGGACTATAGTCTTATCATTCGACAACGATTGGCTTTGCAACTTTGTTAAGCCGTTTTGCGGGTGCCTCTCCCAGCCGCTTCGTTGCATTGTCTTAGGACAGCCAATTTTCGAGAGGCATGATGACTAGATCCAAAAGCGTTCGCGCGCGACTACTTGTCGTTGACGACGATCCAGGCATGCACACGCTCGTACATGATTTGGTTGATAACGAGTCGACCAGCATCATCTCCGCAATGACGCTTGCGGAAGGCTTGCGGATTGCCTCCCTGCAGCGGGTCGACGTTGTTTTGCTAGACCACTTGTTGCCTGACGGAGAAGGCCTCGACCGCATCGCTGATTTTATCGCACACGATCGATTGCTTCCTATTCTCTATGTCACAGCTCAAGCGGGCTCTAAGACGGCGATTGAAGCGATCAAGCGTGGTGCGTTTGAATACCTTTCGAAACCGATTGATTTTAAGCTGCTTCGCCAACGCATTGCCGAAGCCATCGAATACCGACGCTTGACCCGATTGCCCGTATTGGTGGATAGCTTAACGAGTAAGGAAACGGACAGCGATATTCTGGTTGGACGTTGCCGGGGCATGCAGGAGGTTTACAAAAGCATCGGTCGCTTTTCAACTCTTCGGACTCCTATTCTCATAGAGGGAGAGGTTGGGACGGGGAAAGAAATGATCGCCAGAGCTATCCATCAAAACGGACCCTGTGCGTCAGGCCCGTTCCGTAAGATTTCTAGTAAGGAGTTTGGAGACGCGGAATTGCAAATCGAATTGTTTGGCGGAGGCTACGCCAAACCTTCGGCCATACTGAATTGTGGCGGCGGGACATTGATGATTGACGACATCGACAATGGGTCAGTGGCCACCCAATCCCGTTTACTGCGATTTTTTCAAAGCCATTCGATTGATGGGGTTTCGGCAGATACGAGAATTATCCTTGCAACCTCGTTCAAAGTTCGTGACTTGGTTCAATCAGGAAAACTACGAAATGACCTTTTTTACTACCTAAGTCCATATGTGATTCGCGTTCCTGCTCTAAGAGAACGCCAAGGGGATTTGGAATTGCTCGTCTCGCATTTTATGCAACGCATTGCCCATGTGTCGTCGACGCAAAAGGAACAAGGTCCTCCGAGGGTGAGCAGCAATGCAATGCAATTGTTGAATGACTATGACTGGCCAGGAAATATCGCTGAGTTAAAAAGCGTTTTACAAGGCGTGTTGACTGAGTCTCGCGGCGCGGTACTTGCAACCGATTCACTCGTGCGTTTTTTAGACTTAGGTCGCGCAACAGCTTTTGATTTTAATACCAGACAATCGAATTCCAAAACTGTCCCCGCTGCAGTCCAAGAGACATCCATAAACAAATCCCATCCGGGACAAACGTGGGACTTGAGAGCCTTTGTTGATCAGCAGGTCGCGCTTGGCACCGAGCGGTTGTACGACCAAGCCATTGCACTTCTGGATGAAAAACTTTTACACTTGATCATGCAGCATACCAACGGCAATCGGTTGCGAGCGGCCAAATTGCTAGGCATCACAAGAACGAGTCTTCGCAGAAAAATGAACGGCACTCTTCAGGTTGAAATGGGGGCCGAATCGTCTAGCGAACTGCGACCGGACGATGAGCATGCGTGAGTCCTCGCCACCGCGAACGGGTGCTTTGACAAAGCGGCTAACCATCCTCTACATGGCAGCCCTCGGGATGATCGCATTGCTAACCATTATCGGGCAGTTTGTAGTCCAACAGGCAATCATTCGATTAGAAAGCGACTCTCGAATCATTAACATTGCAGGGCGACAACGCATGCTCAGCCAGCGATTGACTCTATTGACGTTTGAATCTGCTTACTTAGCGGAACAATCGAGAACGAATAGGCTGGACGATGCAGAACTCACTTCGTCCCAGACCGACTCGACGTCCTCTATTCGAAGGGATCTGGAAACGTGGGAAAAAAACCACGAGGGGCTTCTGCGAGGTTCCGAAATCCTGCAATTGCCGGGTAAGAACAGCGAAATAGTATTGAAACTTTTTGGGAAACTGGCACCCCATTTCGAAGCCATAAGAAGAATCGTTGAGTCAGCCTTAACGAGAGTTCCACAGGAGGTGGATGCAAGTCTTAACGCTGCCGGTCGCAAAGAACTGAGTTACCATAGCGATTCTTTTCTTGCTGGAATGGACGCTATTGTGACACGGTTAGAACAGGAGGCCCGCGACCGCGTCAATCGATTGCGATGGATTGAAAGTATCCTGTTGTTTTCGACACTCACGGTTCTCGTATGTGAGGGTCTCTTTATCTTTTCGCCAGCGGTATCGTTGCTGAGTCGCTCTATGACAAAATTGCAATGCATTTCCGACGAACTCGAAAAAGCAAAGTTAACTGCCGAAAATGCCAATATGGCTAAAACCAATTTTCTGGCCAGAGTTAGCCATGAACTCAGGACACCGCTTCATGCCATCTTAGGAATGCTTGAGTTGGTCGAAAAAAGCAAATTACTTAGCGATCAGAGAGCTAAGATTCGCTTGGCCAACGAAGCGTCTACTTCGCTACTAACCCTTGTTGATGATCTATTGGATGTAGCAAGTATTGAATTAGGAAGAGAAATCGTCTTACACCCATTGGAAGTTGATCTTCGCGCGTTGCTATCAAGTACCGTTGAGGTGATGAAACCAATGGCCATCGAGAAGGGACTTCAGTTCCAACTGAATCTTGACGATGCTTTACCAAACGTGGTTACTGTTGACGCGGACAAAGTAAGGCAGGTTGTGACGAACCTATTGCAAAATGCGATCCGGTACACACCTGGCGGGCATGTCCATTGCAATGTGGACACCCTGACCGAAGTGAATCAAGTGTTTTTGCGATTGACGATCGAAGACTCTGGCATCGGCATTTCCAACGAAGATCAAGAACGTATTTTCGCGAGCTTTATACGTGTGAATCACAATGACGTGTCTAGCACCTTCGGTCGCGGAATGGGGCTGGGACTGGCGATAACACTGGCGAGGGTGAAGAAACTCAATGGAACAATCGTCCTCACCAGCGACGTTGGCAAAGGTAGCCGGTTTGTTGTGATGCTACCTATACAGCCTGTGTTGGAGAGCGCGCGACAAATTAAAACCGTGTCAAATTTTTTTGAAACTTTGCCAAGCGAATCCCCGACGGATAATGAATGCAGGCCAACGGCGTTGATTGTCGACGACTCGCCGACAAATTTGTTGGTGATGCGATCCTATTTGAAGCATCTTGGATACAAAACAATGTCGGTCTCAAGCCTGCGAAAATCAGTCGTAAGATTCCGCAGGCATCATTTTGATTTGGTGTTCATGGACAGGCACCTTTCGGATGGAGATGGCCTGAATTTTCCGAAAATGCTTGCGAGGAACATAGTGGAAGAGAAAGATCGGGATGGGCTACCCCTTTTTGGTGCAACCAACGTCTTCTTAGTCACAGCAGAGTTTTATTTGCAGCCAAACAGTGACAGTCGATTGAATTCTTTTGCAGGTGTGTTGCACAAACCAATATCGCTCGCCGAATTGAAACGAGCCATCAACGCTACAAACCGAAGCGGTCATGCATATGGTGCCGAACAAACCCGAGTCGTCGAATCAAGTTTCGATGTATTGAGACGGAAACTGTCGCGAAACTTCATCGAAGGGCTACCTAGCCTCATTTCTTCGATCAGGGAAATGCTTGCTCATCGCGACTATGCTGGGATTGAATTCGTTGCCCATCGAATTATGGGAAGTGCAGGAAACGCTGGATTGATCGAATTCGCTGAACTCAGCTCAGAACTTCATAAGATGGCTTCGCAGGAGAACCAGAAATGCATTGAAGTCATTCTTTCTAAACTCGCCGATAAGTTGGGCGTTGCTTGATGTGTCTGCACGGCAACCACAACCACGGTGCTGTGTAGTCCGCACCCCAGAGGAACGACACGATTCACTCAGTGGCGGGAGTTGAAGCTTCTATTCCAGAAACGGCTGATCCGCCGCTTGGGTGCACCGTTTTGTTCGTCCTGTTTGTTCGCCAGATTGGACGCCCCGATTCAGCTTGCCGACGACGCGCGTCGTCGAGCATCAATCGAAAATCACCTCCAAATTTGTCAGCCATCTCGCGACGCGTTCGATGGATCTCTTCGATGATTGTGTCAGTCAATGGTTTCTGGATCATAATTCACCATTTCTTCGGGAGTGCAAATGATTGGAACTTGAATCCCAAGGTCGTTCAGCACCTTGTGTATTCTTGGAAGGATTCGACCATTTGCAATGTGTCGACAATTCCACGTCAGAAGGTATTGTACTCGATGGTGTGCTACAACAGCGATATGCAGGGCGTCCGTTCTTGCTTTCGGCGGCAGAATGGCCCGCAACATAATTTCATCAGCAATATTGGCGATTTCTGGATCGAGCGGAAGCAATGGCACTCCGTCCAATGCCGCCAAACGCTCAGCAGCGAGAACCGAATCACCAGCAGTCGCCTCGTCAATTACGAATTGTGATGCCACGAGTTGATATTTGGCGCGTTCATCATTCCACCATTGATGCGTCAAGAGTTGCCTAGCGGCCATCACCACTTGTGAGCTGGGTCGTTGCCGAAGGTAACTGACGATTGACGTTTCGATGTAAATTGTGTCCATCGCTATATTCTATCATGACGAATGCCCGGGTACAGCGAGGGCGAGTAGTCGACTCTACGCAAGTCAAACCCGGTTGTTCGAGCCCTTCGCGTCCATCGCATTGTTCGTCCATTCTATGAATTGTGGAGGTTGATCGTGACCGACACAGGATTCGAATTCACGAGAAATCCATTGAAACGAAGTAACCAATGCACTACAAGGACAAGCGTCGGAACTAATAAGGCAATCGCAGAGACGGTTGTCATATAAGACACCGTATCCGTACGCAAGAAACCCGCAATAGGCACTCCAATTTCAAACCCCAATATAGTAGAGCTCCACAGTATCCACCATGCGAATCGATACTGAGAATTGCCGGCCTTTTGTCGTAAGGCAGCCGCAAAGAAAAGCAGACAGGCAAAGTTCGGCGCCAAGCCAACGATTCCATTCAGAGACGAGAGCGAATGCAACTTGAAAAACTCGTTTAGGTTTTGGAGAACAACTCCCCATCCGCCAATTATTCCACATATGGGAAGGAACAGCAGAAGCGGACCGCAGTAACCAAACAATCCACAGCCAACAATCCCGACGATACGTCTTAACCAGTGGCTGCCCGACCTTGCGTATCCGCTCGGTAATTGCTCGGTAGATTGGATTCCTACTTCATATGGATTCATCCGAACCTCCTAAGGACGAACTTGTTTTTGTCCCGGTTTGGGATTGTTATCACTGAATTCTGGGGAGTTATCCCTGATTTGTCAAATCAATCAATCTTGATTCCCGGCTTCAATCTTGGCAGCTGAGCTGGGCTAGCACATACACAAATCTAAAAATTGTAATGCCACTGCGAATAAAAGAAGTCAGCATCGCCGTTGAACAGGGCTGCTCCAGCGGCGTTGCGGCTAGTATCGTAGTACTTACCAGTAAAGAAGTGTGAGTAGCCAAGGACCAAGTCGCTTCGCGCGTTGACCTTGTACGTTCCTAGCAAGTCGATTTCATGACCCAGTTCCCGGCTGCCTACCGTTCCACCAGGATTGAAAGGACTGAGGTTCACGTTATAAGGTCCTTGAGCGTTGTTCGCGAGAAAAAAATAGTGGTACCAGGCCAAGACAGTGAATTTTTCGGTCGGACTAAACGTTAGGATACTATTCACGTCGTGAATATTTCGGCGTCCAAAAAAGTCCATGAAACCAAGATACTTGTGCCCCAAGGGAAACAATTGATTCCAACCGTTGTTGATGGAGTCGTCACCGCTGGCCCAATCGTAGTACATCCAAATCGTGGGCTTCATCGTACCAGTTGACTTCGCGCCTGAACCAAAGGTCAATGAGAAAGCCGAAATATCGGAACCGTCCGGGTTTTTGCCAAACTGATAACCAAATTCGTTGTCCCAAAGAACCCCGTCCGCTTCACCTTTGACGGCCGTTCCAAGAGTATGCACATGAAGGTTAGTGGAAGTGTCTTCGAACCCAAGGTAGTAAGTGTCAATGGGTCCGTATTCAAACGTTTTGTTGGAGTTGTAGACTCCCCATAACGCTTGATTTTGATTTGGCGAATCAAACTTGTTGAAGTTAATAGTATCTGGTCGGACCAACAGGAAATCGGTTGTTCGATCGTCATTGCTCCAAGTTAAACGTCCTCCATCAAACCTGCGGCGATTGTTTGCCCAATCGAGTGGCGACAGAAGCCGTTGTGAGCCGAACAATAATTCCTGGCGGCCAGCACGTCCAGTCAACTTTCCCAAGTCGGAATCAATCAGGACCAAATCACCGAACAAGTTCTGTGCGTCGAAGTGCTGTACTTCGATTTGTCGGGGTGCGAAGTGTTCGTACGAACTGCCCGCATCGAGGAACTCAGCGAAGACGCGAACTCTTTTGTTAATCTTGTAGTCAGCGTAAATACGGGTTCGGTCCAACAAAAAATTGTCATCGCGCCCTGTCAGCCCCGCTCCCCGCATGTTGTGCTCGTTGTGGTAACGCAATCGATATTGGCCGCCAATATCCAGATTGCCGCCGTCACCAACCGGAAGCTGTTTTAGTCCCTCACCGAGGTTATAGCCGGTGTAATTGGGGTTTTTAAGGTAGCTGAAGTCATTTTGGTAGAACGGATCTTTGTAAGCAGTGGCTACTTTCTTTTTCAGCTCTTCTTTCTTTTTCTTTTCGGCAGCCGCTTTTTTCTTCGCAGCTTCTGCCTCTTTGGCGGCATCGGGGTTGCCGTCAATGGACGTTCCAGTTTGGGTACCGTTCACGATCGGAGCTGGAGCTTGGGAGTAGACGTAATGATCTACATCGCTATCACTTGGCGTCGAATACTCGTCAGGTGGTGAGGCAACGGATGAGCTAGCGACAAGCATGGCAGCGATCAAACCGCAAGCGAGCGATGAACGCTGAACTGATGGTGTAGTTTTCATAAGGCACGAAATCCATTTCGTCTGAATAGCGGTTTTTTGATAGCATAAAACGAAGTGTGGACTGAAAACTCGGTCCAACTTGACTGCTAAGCATTTTTTGAACTGCATAGGTCCTGGGAAGATGCCGCCGGACCAAGACTACGCATTTCGGCTATCGACGATTCAACGTTCGGCCGTAAATTATTCCTTCTCGCCCATTCCAATTTACCTAAAACACCAGACGACAGGTAGTAAAGGCTTCCGGCCTAACGAGGCCTGACGGGAGTAAACGTGCCCCCATTTTCTTTTGCAATGATCTCGAGCGTTGCATAGCCCATTTGGCTGTGCAACAAAACAGTATGGATGGGGACCAGTGTTTTTGCATCGCCATCGGCGTCCAGCTTCCTATTCCAAATTCGAAGATCTTCGACCGTACTGTCATTGATCTCACCGTCGGATAACAAAAAGATTGCATCTGGCTCTAACTTCATTGCGATGCCGACGGCAGAGGCAGGAAATGTTTGCCTTCCGTGCTCGATGGATCGAATCCAATTTCGTAATTGGTCTACGTTCTTTTTAACCGCTTTTAGAAACTTTCCTTTGGGAGGCGCGATACCAAACATGGGATGGGCTGTGGAGTCAAAGCTGATAACAAAAAAATCTTGGTCGGGTGACAAGGACTGAATGGCTCGAATCAGTTCTTTGCAAAGAGCCTCCCATCGAGGGCCTCGCATTGAGCCGGACGAATCGATAACGAAGACAAATCGATTCCCCTCCGCTTGAGCACCGAAAAAGGACGCTTGCGATTTCGACTTTTGAAGGGCACCTTCGTTTGTTTCACCAGTGCTTGCAGCCTCGGCAACTTGGGCCGCAACGCTGCTATGAATTTCACCACGACTGAACGAAGTAGTAACGGGGGCTAATGCGGGTGAAATGTCGGCGGACACAGCAGACAATGTAATCGTTGGATCCACAGGAACCCACGGAATCAATGCAGTCGCGTCTAATGTAAAGTCAAGTTGCGAGACCTCCGATGCATCGTCCTTGGAAGCGATAGCAAGTTGCATCGACTTGCCTATATCGCCAGGCGTGGATATTAAGATAAAGGCAAGTGCCAAGCAAAAAACCAGATGAATGCAAGTACTACTAAAAAATGCAATTAGCGACTGAGTTTGCAGCTTAGAGAACCAACTAGGCTTTGATTGCATATTTAATCATCTCGTCATCTCGTTACCGATTGCCTTTGGCGGGGCGTTCTGGGCGAGGAACGAATCGGTATGTTCCACCATTTTCTCCTGCAACCTGTCTCATTTGCTTTTGAAATTCATCTTGAAAAAAATGGACAACATGGATTGGGACTTTAGGCATTCCTGGGGACAAAATATCATCAGATCGATTGACGCGTCGAAGGTACTTTGCGACGTCGACTTTCGTGTCGCCATCAAATAATAGGAAAATACCATCCGGCTGCATGCCAATTGCTTCGGCGAGTGCGTTGTTAGGCGGTAAACCCTCCTTTTGTACCTGAACCCGACTCAACCAATCTATTGTTTTTGTCAAGTTTTCGGGTTTTGCGTAAACCGGATATCGTTCGATGACACCGGATTCGAAGACCATTGGATCGATTTCTTTACCGAAAAAGCTGATGAAATAGCGTTGCTTTGGCTTCATCGAAGAAAGCGATCTAACGATCTCTTTTCTCGCTGCTTCGAAGGCACCATCGCGCCGCATGCTCGGCGAACTATCCACAATGTAAACAAACGTGTTGCCGGTCGCCTTGACACCAAAGAACTCTGCTCCTGCCAGCATTTTACTCCCCATCATGGACGCCTGAGCCGAATCGGATGCCGATCCTTTGACAGCCGAAGAAACAGTGGGTGGCGGCAAGCCGTGCGAACTGTTTTCGATCAAAACGTTTGGAAGCGAAACCTCGGTGACTAATGCCGACAGGATTGGCAACGATGTGGATTGCATTAGCTCAGAAATGGTCTCCAGCTCCGAAATCATCTCCAGAGGCGTTTCCAACAAAACATTTTCTGCCTCTACCGACGCGGAAACGATCGACAAAAGTTTAGGCTTTTGTGATGCTCTGACAGCGACGATGCTCAGGCAGACGAGCAAGGTAATATGTACGAACAGACTAACCCAAATATGCGGAGCCTTCCACCAAAGCTTGGAAGTGTGGCTATTAGCTTGTAACTCGAAAACGGCTTGTGATTTATTAAAGGCAATGTCGCAATCCATTCCGACCGGTGATCCCGACACAGCCTGATCTTCGGTCCTAGCAGCGCTCAGTCGCCCCTCGGCGGCTTTTTCCATTCGCGCCCAAGGAAACTCTTCTCGGTCCGATTCGTGCTGGATGCTGCCATCTTCCGAACCGACGCGAGCAAGATCGACTGCGACAACGGGTTGATCGATTCGAATCGAACGAGTTGGAATCTCGGGCTTCGAAGTCGAAAATTCCTGGTCCTCCAGATTGAGGAGATCCAAATCGCCCTTGAATTGGTGCGATTCTAGTTCCAGCCACTCCTGAAGCGTATCGGCATTGCCGTTTTCGGCCTGAACCATAGCGGCCTGAAGACTGGCGGCAGCCGCTTGGTATCGCGAGGCCCGCTCATGATATTGGATGGCTTTTAGAGTGAGTCGCCCTCGCTCTAAAAGCTCCTGCGAGGACGGTTGCGAATGGGACGGGCGAGTCATTGGAATATGAACTACCTGAAGTCAAAACGAAAATGGACTTTTCGCATTGTCCGGTCCCGCAGAACCCGCGTCAAGAATTTTTCACCGTATCAAAATGAAACATTCACAAAACTGCATTCGCCTGGGTTTTCCTTCATCTTGAGCCGCGTGCGGGCTAAGATTGCATTGCAGCCGTTAGACTTGTCACAAGTTGATCGATCGAATGAAGTGCAATCGCCTCCGATTTTGCAGCTTGTTCCATCAATCGAACGATGGCCGATCCGACGATTAAGCCGTCCGAAACGGGAGACAGGAGCCTTACGTGCTCTGGTTTGGATATTCCAAATCCAATGCAAATTGGCAATGATGTGTGTTCTCGCAACCATGAAACGCGATCCACTAAATCGGGAGGCAACTCCGTTCTTTCGCCTGTTATTCCAGTGACACTTACAAAATAGAGAAAACCGCTCGACAACTCCGCAATCTTTAATGCGCGTTCACGTGGCGTCGTGGGTGTAACCAGTTGAATCAAATTGAACTTTTTGGCTTGGCAGATTCGCGAAAGGGAACCGGATTCCTCTAGTAGCAAGTCTGGAACAATCGCACCCGCGAAGCCAGCTGCCAATGCATCATCGACGAATCGTTCTGGACCCTGGCGATGTATAATCGCATAACTCACCATCGATACCAATGGCATGCCGATGTTCGGTCGCTCCAAAGCGATCTGCTCAAAGATGTCATGCAGCTTGACTTTGGTACTCAGTGCACGTGTGTAGGAGGCCTGTATGACCGGCCCGTCTGCAATCGGATCGCTATACGGAATACCGATCTCAGCCATCGAACAGCCGAGTTGGTCTAATATCCGAAGGACTTGACGAGTGAAAGCTAAGTTCGGGTCAGCAGCCGTAATAAAAGGCATGAAGGCTTTCTTGCCCTCGGTTTTAAGTCTAGCAAACAGTTCGTCGATTGCGGTCATTACGTATTCCAAAGTCCAGTGTGTACCTGAGCCGCGGGCGCTAGCCGCGATTCTGAAACCGATGGGGAATAGAACGCGGCTAGCGCCCGCGATTCTATAGTGGCATGGCGGTCTACGCCGTGACTAGTCGAAGGAGACCACCGAGCCACACTTGGAGGCGTCCCAATTACCATTCTTGGCCGCGAAGCCTTGCGAGCTCAGCAGCATCTTTATCGCCCCGACCGGAAAGACAAATAACCAAATGTTGATCCGGCGACATGGTTTTGGCTGTATCCGCTGCCTTGGCAACGGCATGGCAAGTTTCCAACGCTGTAAGGATACCCTCGTTACGAGCTAGGAAATCAAATGCACCGACAGCCTCATCATCGCGACACGACGTGTATTCGACTCGCTTGGTGTCCTTCCAATAGCTATGTTCAGGGCCGACACCTGGATAGTCCAAGCCAGCAGAAATAGAATGGACATCGCTCGTTTGCCCATCTTCATTTTGCATGACGTAGCTGAAAGACCCGTGCAATACGCCAGGTGAACCGTAGCTCAGTGGAGATGCGTGGTCGCCTGGCTCCGACCCTCGACCGCCAGCCTCGACTCCGATAAGTCGAACCGTGTGATCCTCGATAAATGGATAAAACATACCTGCTGCGTTGCTGCCACCACCAACACAAGCCACGATCGCATCTGGCAAACGACCAAACGATGTCAAGCATTGCTCGCGGCACTCTCGACCGATAACACTTTGAAAATCCCGTACCATCATGGGAAATGGATGCGGTCCGATGACCGACCCAATAATGTAGTGCGTGTTCTCAACACTGGACATCCAGTCTCGCATAGCCTCGTTGACGGCATCTCGCAACGTCCGCGAACCGCTTTCTACCGGTCGCACTTCGGCACCCATAAGCCGCATACTAAAGACATTGGGCTTTTGACGCCGTACGTCCTCCGAACCCATGTATACAACGCATGGCAACCCAAAATGCGCACAAGCTGTCGCCGACGCAACGCCGTGTTGGCCAGCACCCGTTTCTGCAATAACGCGAGTCTTTTTCATCCGCAATGTCAATAGCGCTTGACCGAGCGTGTTATTGATTTTATGCGCACCGGTATGATTGAGATCCTCTCGTTTGAGCCAAATCTGGGCACCACCGAGCTGTTTGCTCAAGCGTTGGGCATGATAGAGCGGCGAGGGACGGCCGACGAATCGATGGAGTAGCTCGTTGAGTTCGGCGTGGAAATCGGGATCCTTCATCGCTCGCCCGTACTCAACGATTAATTCGTCCAACGCCCTGGTCAGCGTCTCGGGTACGTAGCGGCCACCAAAATCACCAAATCGACCACTTTGGTCCGGTACCTGTTTGGTCGCGATTTTTTCGCCTGGGCTGTTCGCCGCTTGAAGGGAAGTGACATCAGTGGATGGGACAAGACTCATTCGGTCTCAAAAATCGTTGAAGGAAATAGTAGATCCTGTCAGCTCATTGTCTAGACATGGTAAATGTCGGTCAAGCTGCAAAGTGGGCAAGTTTCGCATAGGCCTCGCCTAACCATTCCGCCGACTGCTGGATCTCCGCCTCCGTATTAAATCGGCCAATGCCAAACCTCAAACTCGATCTCGCTTGGTCCAGACTCAGACCAATTCCCAACAAAACATGGCTTGGATGCGGTTCGGCGGACGTGCAGGCACTTCCGCTACTGACAGCCAGTTCCGGCAATTCCATCATCAACGACTGCCCCTCTACCTTGGGAAAACAGACGTTAAGGTTGTTGACCAATCGCGTTGAACGATTTTCAACATCTAAGTGTGGGCCATTCAGTTTGAGACCGTCAATCCGTTTGTTCAATAATGCCCAAAGCAAATCTCGAAGGTGTTCCTGAATTGCTATTTCGGAATTAAAGCACTGATGCGAGATGTCCAAGGCTTTGGCCATGCCAATTATCCCAACACTATTGAGCGTGCCGGAACGAAGATTTAATTGTTGGCCACCACCGAAGATTTGTCCTTGGAGCATTACGGGCGTTGGGGACTGACGAACATACAGCCCACCGATTCCCTTTGGTCCATAAAACTTGTGCGCCGAGAAACTTAATAAGTCGACGCCAAGCGATTGGACATCGATCGGCATGCGTCCCACAGCTTGACTGGCGTCGGTATGAAGCGGGATACAATATCGACGGCACAGTTTTGCGATATCGGCAATCGGCTGCAGGGTTCCAATTTCATTGTTCGCCAGCATGATGCTAACCAGGGCAGTGTTGTCACTGATTGCATTCGCGAGCCGGTCGAGCTCGACGGTGCCAGCTTCAGGATGACCGTTTCGCAGAACGGGTAATCGAATCACTTCAAACCCAAGTCTTTCCAACTTGGCAAGAGGATCGAGAACAGCTCGGTGTTCCGTGACAAGCGAGACAATGGAGCGGCGTTTTTGTTTGGGATGCATCGCGACCCCCTGCAACGCTAAATTATTGCTTTCCGTAGCACCGCTAGTGACGATGATTTCGTCGCTGCCTGCATTGAAATGATTTGCGATCCGTTGAATTGCGTCGTTAACTAGCTCGCCAACCAAACGACCTGCTTCGTGCGTTGTGCTCCCAGGATTTGCGTAATACAAATCCATCATGGGTATCATCGCCGCGATGACTGCCGGATCGACTCGAGTCGTCGCTTGGTTGTCGAGATAAATTGCCATGCCTAATGGACCGCAGGAACAACGGGGACCGCAGAATACATAATTCCAACACAATGGCCTTGGTCCGTAAGCGAAAGTTTAATGGCATTCGATGCAGTCCGCGGCTTTGCTGTTTTCGATATAACGTTTACTGGGCAATCCGCAGCCGTCGTTTCATGGTTTGTTGTGGGCGGAATGGCACCCGCTCGCATGCCAGCGAATGATGCAATCCATTCGATAAGCCCTGACCCGCTAACGCAGTCGCCAATGGCCCCCTTGTACGAAACAACAGGTACATCTTTCAAGACGTTAGCGATACCTCGCGATTCGCCAGCATCGCAAGCGATTGTGCCGTTCGCACATGCGTTCACGTGATCTATGTCTTGCGCGCTCAAACCCGACCGTTCGAGCAATGTCGACAATGTACTCTCCGTCGCGCTTTGCGTCCCACTCCATCGGCCTCTTGTGGACTTGCCAAACCTATTGGCCCAAGCGGATATCGATCCGACGATGGTTGCGCCCCGTGCTTCTGCATGCGAGCGGCGTTCAAGGATAACGGAGGAAGCCGATTCGCCAGATACGGAACCATCCCGGGCCTGATCAAAGGGTTTACAAGCCGCCGCCGGATCGAAGTACGCTTTGGAATAGTCCTCTTCGTAGCGTTGAAGCATTCGTGTTAGTGTATTTTGTGAAGCAGTGGAACCAACTACTATGACGTCAGCCATTCCGCGGCGAATCACATTAATGGCTTCCAATGCCGCGTTCAAACCACTGGTGCCAAGAGTCGTAATCGTATTGTTCGGGCCTCGCGCATCTAGCGCAATTCCGACATGGCATGCAGCCATGTTTGGAAGTGACTTTAGCATCCACAAAGGATACATGTTTTCCATCGCCTCAACCGCCCAGCGGCGATGATCCATTTTGCCGTTGGAAGCACACAATCGAACAATGCACTCTACGTCGGCCGTCTCGCTAAAAAACAATTCACCCGAAAACACAGTTCCAATCCGATCAGGATCGACAGTACCAGTCGCGATACTTGCCATTTTGCACGCTTGCATGGCGGCACCAAAGCCCAACTGAATTTCCCGGCACATGACTTTGATCGTCTTGCGAGGTTGGACATGCTCTCTGGGATCGAAGTCGCGAATGATCGAACTTAACCATTGCATTCCATCGACACCCATTTCCGGCGCAATTAACCCGACTGCAGACTCTCCTCGCATCAAGGACTGGTAGTACGATTCGACATCATGACCCAGCGGCGTGATGGCACCGTAACCGGTAATTACGATATCGTCTGGCCCATCAAAATCCCTACTGTTCATCGCTCGACCTATATTTGATAGTTCGAATCATGCATCAATTCATCACCCTGGCCGCTTCGAATTCGCAGCTTTGGCTTTTCCAAGACAACGGTCGAATGGGGTGTAACACTACTGGTGACCCACACGCTTGAACCGATTACGCTATCGTGACCAACAGTCGTTCGCCCTCCGAGAATGGTTGCGTTCGCGTAGATAACAACTCGATCCTCTATCGTCGGATGACGCTTCGTACCGCGAATCAATTGGCCATCTGCATCGGTTGCGAAGCTCAACGCACCCAGTGTAACTCCCTGATAGATTTTGACGTGGTCCCCAATGTCACAGGTCTCGCCAATGACCACGCCCGTGCCGTGATCAATAAAAAAGAAGTCCCCAATGGTAGCGCCGGGGTGGATATCAATCCCCGTCTGTTTGTGAGCCCATTCCGTCATCATGCGAGGGATAAAGGGGACCGCGAAGTGGACCAGTTCGTGAGCGATGCGATAGATCGTCACCGCCTCTAAACCTGGGAAACAAAAAATGATTTCATCGCGATTGGAAACGCTTGGGTCACCATCGTAGGCTGCTTCGACATCCTTCGCCAATGCGGCTCTAAGCTGCGGGATTCTCTCCAAGAGCGCGATTGCTATCGCTTGACCTTTGGCCTCATAGTCGATCGCGTTGTCGCACGGGTTCACATTCGGCGACTTGGCATCAACTCGATCAGAATGGAGCAACGCTCTCGCAATTTGAGTCGTCAACCGATCATGCAACGAATCCACCAAATTGCCAACGTGATAGGTTACGTTCCCCGCATGCAATCCCTCCCGGCGACGAAAGCCCGGGTAGAGCAAGTCCTTTAAGTCTTCGAGGATTTGCACGATCACTTCGTATTTGGGAAGTGGGCAGTGCCCTAAATGATTAATGCGATCTCGGGCATTGTAAGTGCGCACGATCGCATCCGTTAGGCGTGGAAGCTGTTCCTTGAGTCGAAAATCGGATGCCATCTGTTTTTACCGGTCAGTGCCGTGTGGTTTTATTAAAAAAGATTCGAACAAAGATTGTTGTATCGAATCGGTTGTATCGAACTCGACTAGCAAGAGTTTTTCCTGCACACGGTCATCTAGCACTATAATACCCAAATATCCCAATTCCCGCAGAGTACTCTTATTGCCTGTCTTCTGCATTTCAAGGCAATTAACCACCAGGTTTCCTGTTCGAAATAAGAAATATTGCTTTCGCAGTTTTCGCATTAAACCGCGAAATCCTGCGTCGAGGCAAAATTCAACGATGGCAAAATCATGAAACATGAAAATCGGGAACCTCCCCTTTCGCTGATGCTTTTTTTGTCATTCATCCTTTCATCTATCCGTGCGAGCCCCGATGATTCACGCGCCGTAGGGGCGCTCGCCCACGGTTGTCATTGCGACAATAACCGTGGGCTAGCGGGGATTATTCATGAACGTCGATCGTTTTGGATGTAAGTCATCGTTTCGTATCACGTTAAGTCGATTTGCAAACAAAGCAGACTGCTTTCGTAACCCGATGCGTAAGCGAGCGAAGTTTGGTACTTTTTGGCTTGTCTGCCCTTTTTTTGGATTTCGCAACGAAACTCTTGAGTATTGCGTGGGTTTGAG